>NZ_JBFTNE010000095.1:0-27025 GCF_056397325.1 Cupriavidus sp. 05N39 | reverse complement strand
CGGTGGTGCAGCCGGGCGGGTTCATGAGCGCGATGCACATGAACATCGAGGCCGACGCGATCAATGCGGTCAACGATGCGTTCCTGATCCGCGGCGCCGACGGCAGGGTGGACGAGGCCGCGACCGTGGCTCTAGTCAATCAGATGAAGGCCAACCTCGGGCTGAACTACACCGAGAGCACGGTCGCCGACGACATCCACACGCGGTTCATCAAGGAGAAGAAGGGGTTCGGGCCGCTGGGGCAGATCGTGGCGATGGTGGCCGCGGTGGCATTGGCCGTAGTGACGGCCGGAGCGGCATCTGCAGCCATCGCTGCGGCGCAGATCGCAGCGGCGGAGGCCGGTATGACTGCGCTTATCGCCACGGGATCGATTGTCGAGGCGACGGCAGCGGGCGGCCTCCTTGCTAGTTCTGCATTTGCAGCCGGAGGCATGGCCAACCTTGCCATCGCCGGTGCGCTTGGTAGCATTGCCTCAAGCGCGACCATTCAGATTGGCATGACTGGCACGATCAAGCTCGATCAACTGGCGACGGCGGGTCTCGCGGGAGCGGTAACCGGGGGGCTGGCGGGGTACTTTGGGTCCAGCTACGGCGTGGACCGTCTGCTGGCGTCTGGTGCGGCTGGTTGTGGTACGGCTGCGATGCAGGGCGGCGACTGCAAGGCAGGGGCCGTGACTGGCTTGGCGACGGCTGCCGTCGCTTGGGCGGCCGATGCGATGCGTCAGGATCAGATTGAGTCGTCTCAGCGATTCAAAGGCATCTACGATGCAAGGGATGAAAATGGGCGACTGATTTCGAATGCTACTGGATCCAGCTCTGGTATTGACGGCGACGGCATGAAGATTGCCGGGACGCGCGTTAGCGCTGACGACTTGCGAAAATACGGAATAGTTGCCGAGCGACCGGATGGGGCCTGGGATTTCACCGGAACAGGAATCAACCCGGATACGAATGACAAATGGACTCTGACCGAAGCTCTCAATAGAGAGGGGGGGCTGACCGGCGGATTCCAAGGGCTGCCAGGCACCCTTGCTAAGTCACCCTACCCTCCGGGCACGTTCACGGACAAGGTGCTGGAGTCCTTCGCCGGCCCTCATGACTATCTAGGCAGTTTGACTGCCTATGACCAGCTGGGGAATCTGAAGGAAGGGATGACGAGCTTTCAACGGATGATGTTTGAGATCCAGACCGATATCGATATTCCATTGGCAGCTCCATTCGCTGGCGTGACATTGCTCAATCAATACGGCATAGATTGGTCCGTCTTCCGCAACCAGAGCCAACAATCGAAGAATGCAAAATGAGTGCAATGAAGTTAGCCATCCCCTTTCTGGTCATGGCCTGCTCGGGTTGTTTCCACTCGCCGCCGAACTACCCTGGTGCTGGTGGTGAGAATATCGACCCGTCTCGCTATGTTGATGCAGCGTGTCCTGATTTGACCGGCCGGTATGACGGGAGGGGCGAACTTCTGGATGGAGACGCTACTGCGCAAGGTTGGGCAAAGACCAGGCGCTTAGACAATGTATTCCCATTTGCGAAAGCGGATGAGGTGTCTRCAATTGACGATGCCTCTAGGTCTGAGACAGGACGCTTCCAATACCCAAAGGACGGGCAAGTATCGCTGGTCAAGGAACGGATCTTCCAAAGTAGGTTCACATATCCAAACGGAAGAAGTGCAATACAGCAGTCTTCCTTTGAGGACAAAAAGCGCTTCGTTTGCACTGGGGCTGAAGGAAAAATAACCTGGGGCGGCGCGAGCAAGGGGGGGCGCTCCGAATTCGGACCGAATACATCTGATTCGGTGGCAATGCTTTACCTCGACGAGCATGGTGATCTCATCTATGAGAAATTTACGCAGATTCATATGAGGCTTCGGCTTGGGGGGATTCCCACGGGTACGGCCCAGCATTTTGCGAAGTATAGATTCAAGCGGATCCAGTGAAGAATGCCCCCTTCCGTCTGTGCTCAAGCCACGTGCGGCTCGCCGCGGGATATTGCCTGGCGAATTCCGCTAATCGGGCGCAGCAAGCAAAGGAAAAAATGGCGCGAGCCAAGTTATGTGTTGCTGGAATAGCTCTGAGTTGTACGGCCTGTCTCCATTCCCCGCTGAACTATCCCGGCGTTGGAGGTAATAATCTAGATCCTGCCGAATACGCGGCTGCTCACTGCCCGAATCTAAGCGGGCGATATGAAGGAATAGGTGAACTCATTGAAGGGGATGCAGCAGCACAACAAGCGGCAAGGAAATGGCGTTTATCAAACGCCTTTCCATTTCGGGACGCTCGTCAAGCGCAGGAAGTAATAGCGGCGTCTCAGTCCGGCGACGGACGGTCCCTTCCCCCTACCTTCGCAACGGTGCGGATGACGAACCGCTTTGCGCCAATCGCTCTGCAGTATGGGAACGGGAGGTCGTTTGAGTATGTTTCTTCTTTTGAGGACAAGGGAAAATTTGTCTGCACTGGTTCTGATGGAATCGTCTCGTGGGGAGGGGCAAGTGATGGGGGACGGTCTGAGTTTGGACCGAATTATTCCGATTCTGTTGTAACCTTGTACCTAGATCCATCAGGAAACCTCATCCTTGAGCGCGGAATGCAGGTCCACATGAGCTTGCGGCTAGGCTCGATTCCTACGGGGACGGCTAGGTACTTCGCGATCTATCGATTCAAACGTCTGCCTGAATGAGATTGCCCCCTCCTATCTGCTCCCGATACTTCTGGCTCACGGTTTGATTTTGCCTGGCGCTCGCCGGCTGCCCAATGCTTCCAGATCCTGATGGATGTCTTTCGCGATTGAATGCGCTTGGGAGCGCACCAAAACATGCCTTCCGCAAGCCAATGCCGCGATTGATTGCATGCTGCTTGCATAGCCTGCTGGCGCCGTTGCAGCAGCAGCCTCTCGCCATTGTGAATCGAATCGATGACATGTTCTGAGCACCGATGGCTGGGCGGCATCCGCTCAGCCATCAACGTTGCGCACTCGTCATGGCGGAGTAGTCGTGCGCGCTGGCCTCAGCCTCAGTTCGCGCGCTGCCTGCGCCCGCCCGCATCGCTTTCAACTTCGCCCATCGCGCCCCACTACGCCCGATGCACGGGGGCAGCTTCGCAGCCAGGCCTTCGTCAGATACACGCGAACGCCCATCTCCCTCTCACCTTTCGCGCGACGACCGTCGCTCAGCGGACGGTCCGGTAGAGATTCCGACTTCAACATTTTTCACATCTGACTAAATCGCGACCGTTGGTGCTCGCTCAAGCGTCAGATTGCTGTAGGTGCTCCTTGCTGGCGTATTTGCCCAAAAAGCAAAAAGTGTAAATGAACGATGAATTAGTACACGTCCGATTTTCCTGGTATTTCAACTCTGCTAACGTCGCGCACACATCTAGCGCGGTTGAGTCACCGGCCCGGTGTCCGAGTACCAGACCGCCATTGCCGATGTGGCCGGAGCCGGCGCGGGCATCCGCGTTTCCGCCCAGCGAGCCAATCAAACAGTCGCCAGCGACTGCTGGTTGCCGTGCCACTCGCACCGCCCGGCTATCTGAGGCTAAGGCGCCGCTCCTGCTGGCCACGCTCAGCTAGATCTCTTCAACAAAAAGGAGAAGAAATCCATGAACTCGCAATTCGAGCGTTACGCGATGACGGCTGTCGCGCTGGCCGTGACCATGACCCTGGCGGGATGCGGTGGCGGTAGTGACAGCCCGGAAACCGCTCACACTGATTCGGTCAATGGCGGTGGCACGATCACGCAGACAATCGACCCCACCGTGTTAGGTCAGGAGTGTTTGCAGGCGCCTGCGCAAGGCGCCAGGAGCCACGTCTCGGCATCCTGGATCGTGCCGGTCCAAGTCGACGTGGTGGATGTGGCCGGCTTGGGGACGCAGAGCTTTGACGGCAACGCCTACCCCGCGATTGACGTGCGGAATAGCAAGAACTTCTTCTTCGGCGAGGGGGAGCAGCACCACACTGTGTACTTGCATCCGCAGACCCCCGTCTTGCCGGCTGGCGCTGTGACATATGCCAAACCAGGCTCCGGTGGATCGGATCGACGCTACCGCTTCGACTACGCCGCCACCTCGCTGTCGGACCTGATCGCCTCGGGGAAGGTGCCTGCGGCAATGGCGTCTGGCGGGGGCGTTCCATGGAATAGTGCGATGCGCGCCAATATTCAGATGACGTCACCCGTGCTGGCCGGACTTGCCACCGGCCAATCCAGGACCTACACGATGTTCAAGCAAGCCGCGGACGGCACTGGTTCGTACGGGCTGACCTTTGGCGGGGTCATTACCGAGCTCAAGTTCACGTATCTAGGGCGCGAGAACGTGGCGGCGCCGGATGGCACCTACGCGCAGGCCTGCAAGGTTGCCGTCGAAGGCCAGGTGCTGGAATACAGCTACCGTAACGATGGCAAGGTCACGATTGAGCCAGTCTTCCACGGCACAGTCTGGCTGGCGCCAAACGTTGGGCCGGTTCGCGTCGCCCTCACGGATGCCGACGAAAACACGCCGGTGCTTGATCTGTTTCTTCCTGCTGCGCGTTGATTGACGAACTCGCGTTTTCCATCGCCATGACGATCTCACATCATCGGCAATTAGTTGCCGATGATGCTAACGATCCCCACGGGCGCGGCCACGCAGTTCTCAAAATATCGCTTCAAGGGAATTCGATGAGCAGTACATCCTCTTCCCTTGTGCGCGCAGGTCTACTGTTGCTTGAGCAGCGGGAGCAACGCAACCAACTGGAAGCGGAGGCGCTGCGCGCTGAGATCGCGGCGGCCCTATCGAGTGGTACCCCTGAGCCTGCCGAAGATCTGTCCGCGAGGTTCGAGAGCAAGTACCGCGCTACGGACAAGAGCAAGCACCGCTGATGCAGCTCACGATCACGCCGCTCGCCGGGCAGGATCTGGAGTCCACGTTCTTCATCTGTCCTCCTTCCTGCACCTGTCGATGTGAACCTGCCTCAGTTTCGCCGGCGATATTTGCGGCATGTCGTAGGCAATGTTTGTAGCCTCGGTGGTCGTGGAGAGAAAGAGCGGGTCGCCCCCGCCAACCTGACTCAGTTTCTTCAGTACATCTTGCCTGGGCGCCCCTATATCGCGTAGTTGAGCGGCCATGAAAAGGAGGTCGGCCACGCACTGGCAGACCGACATCCTTTGCGCCTTGCTTACCTCGCCTTGCCTCGCTTGCGTTTGCGCATAGGCTCCGGCAGCGACAAACAGGGCAACGGCTGCAAGCATTGCGGCTCGTAAAACTTGGTGGCTCATATTGTTTTGCCCCCTCTTCTAATGAGGTGGTCTGGTCCTGCTACGCTGGATTCGCGCTTGTGACCATTATTCCCTTGCGCAGGGGGCAATCTGTCTGGAACCGAACCTTCGGTGCGGCTTTCTACGACGACGCGTCAGAAGCTGATCGCCGCTGAGACCACGACGACCTGCTCATGCGACGTCGGGTTGAACCAGTACACCGCGGCGGAGGCGCGCTTGCCCTTTACTTGCGCAAAGACGCCGCGTTGCAGGTCGCGGCCGTTTTCATACGCGCGCGTGCGCTGTCCGGCAAGGCCGACGCGGAGCCAGTCCACGGGACGGAACGCTAGTTCGGTCCAGGCGTAGGTGTAGGCGGACGGCTTGGCGTTCGGCACGTATTCGAACTCGACATAGGCATCCGCATAGCGGCCGGTCACCGTGGCCTCGAATCCGGGCACCACGCTGTTCGTGCTGCCCGTGACCCCCCCCAGGATCGGCGTGACCTCGAGGCGCACGGCTTCGCCGGCGGCAAGGTTGTACCCGGCGAAGAATGAGTACGCGTCCTTGCCTTCATAGTTGCTCCGTGCTTCCAGGTGCAAGGCGCCGCGATTGGCGATGGCGATACCGGTGACATAGGCGTCGCTGCCGCTCGGCAGGTTGAGGTAAGCCGAAACCGCGCCACTCCACGTGGGCGCTTCCGCCGCGGGTGGCTGGCTTTCCCCGGCTGCGCGCGCATGCAGGGGCGCGGTCGCCGCGGCCAGCAGGAGGCAGTGCGCGGCCAGCCGGGCGGCCCACATGCTCAGCCTCCCAGCAGGATGATGGCCACGGTCAGCGCGACGCCCAGCACCGTCATGGCCAGGCCTGCGATCCAGCCGCCGAAGCCGGCATGGCGCCCGAGGGCGAGGCCGGCGCCGAACAGCATCACGATGGTCAGGACCCGCGATACCAGGAGCGCCGTCGATACCTCGGGGACGATAATGAAGGGAAGCGCAACCGGGAATGTGGCGAGTACGACAATCAGGAAGATCGCTGCTGCCGCCAGAAAGTCCTGGGCGCCCAGGGTGGGCGTCTCGGGCCAGTCGGTTGTCCTGGCGATACGGCTGCGTATCGCCTCCAGTTCCGCGTCTTCCACCAGTGGCCGCAACGTCGGTGAAAGCGCATTGCGCAGGCACGCGATGGCGTCGGACGGGTCGTTTGCGCTTCGCACCGCCCTGATCAGCGTCAGTTTGCGCCCCCGTTCGGTCAGGGTGCGGACCAGGTACATCACGGCATCGACAAGCCCCCAGGCCAGGTTGCAGCCGAGGGCAGTAAGGAACATGGTGCGGGCGGCATCCGCCGGGGCTGCCACTGCCGATACCGCCCCCACGAAGGTCAGCGCCATGAACAGGCCGAAGCACATCTCGGAAACCCGGTCGACAGTATCGAGCAGGCGGGGCCGGGCTTCGGCGGCATGCGGATCGATTGAGGTAGTCAACACTGGCGCGCACCTCGACATGTCTGCCCCCGCTGAGGTTTTCGTCGATGTCATGGCCGGCTTGATGGCATCGATCCTGCGCATCTCAGGCGGGCAGACGCCTGGACGCGACCGGACGGTGATGGCGGCGCCACCCGGACTGTCCGGATGCCGCCGTTTGCAGTGTAGGCAAGAATTCACACCGTGGCTGGAATCCGGCGCAAACGTCTCTTGGCCGCTATGCCGCATGGCCGAAGACGAAGAGAGCGACGAATCCGGGTGACGATTGCGGATCACGCCCGCGTCGCCGATTTCGCAACACGGTCTGCCTGTAAGGAGACAGCGCATCGCGGCGCGGCAGCGGGCGAGACGCGCACGCTCAGCACAAGGGTCGCCGAGCAGCCGATGCGTGTTCCGCTGCTGGCGGGCACGGCATTCGACAGGTACTCCCCATCAGTACTTGATGTCCCGCTTGTCCTGACGGCCCTCCTGCTTCGTGTCGCGCTTGTCCTGCCGGCACTGGGAGTTGCTCTTCTGGTTTGCGGCCCGGCAGTCGACCTTGCCAGAGCGCGCCTCCTGTTTGGCAGCCTGGTTTACGTCCCTGCCTTGTTGGCGCTGCTGCGACTGTTCGGTGGCCAGCGCGGCGCCCGATAGCGCCAGGAGTCCGGCCGTGGCCAGTATTCTGCCCGTCCGGCTCCAAAGGCCGTTTCTCGATTCGACCATTTTCACGCTCCTCTTTGGCTGGTTGAGACGGCAGTCAGCTGTCGCGCCAGGCCGCCTTCGTATGCTCGTAGAGAGGCAGACCCAGGAAGCCTCCTCCGATAAAGGCGAGCATCCATTACCTGAAGTCCATGATAGCGCTTCGTCAGCACAGGGATCGCCGGCAATGAGGTCCGCCAGCAAAGACGAGCCGCCCGAAGTTTTCACGGCTACCTGACGGAGGGAATAACGCGGAAGTGAATTTTGATGCTTATGTGTCTTGACCGGGCCTAGCATGCCTGTTGTAATAACTGTTGTTAACTGTTATTAAGCGCCAGGAGAATCAGGATGCCTACCAGTGTGGCCCTTGGCAGTCATTTCGAAGCCTTCATTCGTGAGCAGGTGCAGAGTGGGCGCTTCAACAATTTGAGCGAGGTTGTGCGCGCGGGTCTACGGCTGCTTGAGCAGCAGGAGCAACGCAACCAACTGGAACTGGAGGCGCTGCGCGCTGAGATCGCGGCGGGCCTATCAAGTGGCACCCCTAAGCCAGCTGAAGATGTGTTTGCGAGGCTCGAGAGCAAGTATCGCGTTGCTGACAAGAGCAAGCATCGCTGATGTGGCTCACGATCACGCCGCTGGCCGAGCAGGACCTGGGGGGGCATTGCCGATTACATCGCCGCGGATAGTCTGGCGCGTGCGCTGGCGTTCATCGAGGAATTGCGTGGGCAGTGCCAACGAATCGCGCGGAATCCAGATAGCTATCGCCGGCGCCCCGAACTGGGTAGCGATATCCGCTCCTGTCCCTACGGCAATTACGTGATCTTCTTTACCGCAAGCGATAGCGAAGTGACCGTTGTCCGCGTTCTTCATGGCGCTCGCGATATTCCAGCGTAAGGTGGGCACCTGTGGCGGCATTCTGACCTTGGCACTTGGCTCGGTCCACTCRTGAGCCACCCTACCGCTCACGATACCCCGAAGCCCCGCAAATCCACCCCAGATGCAGTTCCGTCTTCGGCAGCCTCTTCGCGCTGTAAAAGCAGTTAGGCCTCGCATCCAACCCAAACAACGCAGCGAACGCCCGATAGTCTTCAAACCACGCATTCGTCGGGCTGAACGAGTGAACGAGCATCACCGCGTGATCCGCGTTAAAGCGTTCCGCTCCCAGGATCGCGGAGGCGGCTCTGCGCAGCAACTGATACCGGATCGATAACGGGATCTCCAGCAGGCCGAGCGTTTCGGCGAAGAAGTCGAGGCGGGTGTGCCTTCCCGGCGTTCCCGATTCCAGCCACTCCGCCAGCGTGCGGTCGAAGGGCTCGCCAACTTTGCCTTCCACAGCGAAGGAGATCAGTTGGCCGTCGCATTTGCCCAGTACCCGGATGTCGCTCTGCGATTTGGTGGTGCGGCGCGCAATCGCAGCCTGGTGCTCCGGGGGGGCGGGCAGCATGGCTGTGCCTCGCAGGACCGGGTAGGCTTCGATGGCATTGGCGATTTCCGCGGGAAAGCCATCCGCTTCCTGCCAGCAATGCGCCAATGTGCGAGAGGTGTAGCGGGTTTTCCAATGCTTCACCAGTTCTGCAAGGAAGGGGGCCCAGTTATCGGCCGCGGCGGTTGGGATATAGATCCTGCTCATTTTTTTTCCCCTGCTGGAGAATGGCCTGTAGCGTCGACTCAGCCCGCTAGCATGAGACGACGCTAGCACTGGCGGCTGGCGCTTTATGTTCGGTTGCCAATATAGGGTGTATGCTGAGAAGCGCTGTGCGCGCCTCATTGAGGTAGATGCACGCTGAACTGCCATACGCATGGCAGATCACGAACCGGGTGCCGACTTGGATAGGATCCGAGGGATCACTCGAGCGCGGTGAGGGAAAGCACAAAAGTGAGTCATGATGCCTAAGCGCTTTGACGGGTGCCGGTGCACCTGCTGCAATAACTGTCACTAAACTGCCAAGAGGACCCAGACGCCTGTCAGCATCGCCCACCGTAGACCGCTGGTGCCGCGCAAGAAGGAGAGCTGAACATGAACGCCGATCAACTCAACACCGATGCGATCGATGATGCTGTCCTGGGGCTGCTCTATCTGGCCCTGCATGACGATGACCGCGCATGGAAGGGCTTTGACTGGGAAGCTTTGAACCGGCTCCACGAACGGGGCTTCATTGCGAACCCCGTGAACAAATCGAAGTCGGTGGCGTTCACGGAGCAGGGCTTGCGTGAGGCCGAGCGGCTCTTCAGGAAGCACTTCATTCTTCCTGACGCCGGCACTAAGGAGTAATGAGGGTGCGCATCGGAAATGCTCCGTCACCGCGGCGCCGGCTGGCAGCGCATGGCCGCATGCGGTAAGGTGCGGGCTGGTCCTGCGCTATTGAAATGGCTACCCAGAAGACCACGACTACCTGGATCGATGTCAGGACGAAACTGGCCGAGCTCGACCGTGCCGGCCTGCTGAGCCTGGTGCAAGACATGTACGCCGCCAGCAAGGACAACCAGGCTTTCCTGCATGCCCGCTTCGGGCTCGGGGGCGACGTGCTCAAGCCCTACAAGACCGTCATTGCCCGTTGGATTTACCCTGATTTGTTTAAGAACCAGCCCACATCGGTTGCCAAGGCGAAAAGAGCGATCTCGGACTATAAGAAGGCTATAGGTAAGCCGGAGGGGCTGGCCGAACTGATGGTGTTTTATTGTGAGCAGGCAGGTGAGTTCAGCAGCGACCTCGCTTTGGACGATGCTGGCTACCTGGATGCGCTGGTGCGGATGTTTGGGCAGGCCTTGGCCGTCATTGATAGCCTGCCTGAGGCACAACAGCAGCCGCTGCGAAAGCGCCTTGAAGCTGTAAGCGACCTATGCCGGGACATTGGCTACGGCGTGGGCGACGGGATGGGCGGACTCCTTGCCGAGTTCGGCGTAGATGAATGAGTGCGATCCCGTAGCCGCGCTTCAGGCCGAAAACGCTCGCCTGATTGCGCTGCTGCAAAAACACGGCATCGAATGGCGCTTGCCCGTCGTGCCAGTGCCGCCAGTCCCCGAAGCAGAAACCTCGCGCCTATCCACCGGCGACAAGGTCGAATTGTTTCGCCGCCTGTTCCGCGGACGAACCGATGCCTATCCGGTTCGTTGGGAAAGCAAAACCACTGGCCGCTCTGGCTACGCTCCGGCATGCGCCAACGAGTGGCGCACCGGCGTTTGCGACAAGCCGCGCATCAAATGCTCGGACTGCGGCAACCGTCTGCTGATCCCACTGTCGGAATCGGTTATCTACGACCACCTGGCCGGTGAGCACACCGTAGGCGTCTATCCCCTGCTGGAGGACGACACCTGCTACTTTCTCGCGGTGGATTTCGACAAGGCCGAATGGCGGGACGATGCCCGTGCCTTCATTCAATCCTGCAGCGAACTGGGCGTACCCGCCGCTCTTGAGATCTCCCGGTCCGGTCAAGGGGCGCATGCCTGGGTTTTCTTCACCCATAAGGTCTCGGCGCGCGATGCCCGCCGTCTTGGCACGGCGATCATCAGTCATACATGCGCGCGCACGCGGCAACTGAAGCTCGAATCGTATGACAGATTGTTCCCGAACCAGGACACGATGCCGAAGGGCGGATTTGGAAACCTGATCGCCCTGCCACTTCAGAAGAAACCCCGGGAGAGTGGCTGCAGCGTGTTTGTCGACGAGGACTTGCAGCCCTATCCGGATCAGTGGGCATTCCTGTCGTCTGTCCGGACGATGGCGCCGCACGACATTGAGCCCGCTATCCTGCTTGCCACTGGTGGAGCGCATCCGCTGGACGTGACGTTCATTGACGAAGAGGATTTGGGGGCACCGTGGAAGTCCGCATTATCCACGACAAGCAAGCTGTCCCTGCCGATGCCGGAGTCCCTTGCCGTGACGTTGGCGAATTTCGTCTACTTCGAGAAGTCGCGCCTGCCGCAGCCGTTGGCAAACCGCCTGATTCGCCTTGCCGCATTCCAGAACCCGGAGTTCTACAAGGCACAGGCCATGCGGATGTCAGTGTGGGACAAGCCACGCGTGATCGGTTGTGCGGAGAACTATCCTCAGCATATCGCGCTGCCGCGCGGTTGCTTCGATGCCGCGCAGGATCTGCTTCGAGATCATGGCATTCGTTCTGATATTTGTGACGAGCGACATAGCGGTGCCCCTCTTGAGGTGAAGTTCGCCGGCGTGCTGCGGCTGGACCAGGAGGCAGCCGTGGCTGCCATGCTGCACCACGAGGCCGGCGTACTGTGCGCGCCGACCGCCTTTGGCAAAACGGTGACGGCCGCAGCCATGATCGTGCGGCGGGGCGTCAATACCCTGGTGCTTGTGCATCGCACCGAATTGCTCAAGCAGTGGCAGGAGCGCCTGCAAGTCTTTCTTGGCGTCGGCAAGGATGTGTTGGGCACCATTGGTGGAGGCAAAGCGAGGCCAACCGGCAAGATCGATATCGCCGTGATGCAATCGCTGTCCCGGCAGCATGAGGTCAATCCGCTGGTCGAAACCTACGGCCACGTTATTGTTGACGAGTGCCACCACGTCGGTGCGGCGTCTATCGACGCTATCCTGCGGAAGGTCAAGGCGAAGTACGTGCTTGGCCTGACCGCAACGCCGGTCCGCCGCGATGGCCAGCAGCCGATCATCTTCATGCAATGCGGGCCGATCCGGTACACAGCAGCGAGGCCTGCCGGCGCACCGCACGATCTGGCGGTGGTGCCGCGCCCGCTGAATGCGCGCATCGACCTGCCGCTGGCGGCCGGCATTCAGGACGTGTTCAGGCACCTCGCCCAGGATGCGGCCAGAACGGCAGCGATTGTGGCCGAAGCCGCAGACGCGTTCGCACAGGACCGCAAGGTATTGGTGCTGACGGAGCGCACGGAGCATCTCGACGCCATACGCACGCTGTTGGAGACGAAGGCGCCGACGCTGTTCGTGTTGCACGGGCGGATGTCGAAGAAGCAGCGCGCCGTCGTGATCGGCGAACTGGATGCATTGCCCCCGGAGGCTCCCCGCATTCTGCTGGCGACAGGCAAGCTGGTGGGCGAAGGATTCGACCATCCACCGCTTGATACGCTGGTACTGGCGATGCCGGTTTCATGGAAGGGGACGTTGCAGCAATACGCTGGCCGGTTGCACCGCGAGCACGCCACCAAGACCGATGTGCGCATTATCGACTTCGTTGATAGCGGGCATCCGGCGCTGTTACGGATGTGGGAGAAGCGGCAGCGGGGCTATCGGGCGATGGGATACCGCATGGCGGCGGGCTGAGGTTGGCCGGGATGTCCTATTTCGATACGCTCGCCGTGTAAGTGCTCTGTTGTACGTGCCGGCGGATGCATTGATCGACTACCTGCCGCCACTAGGCGAGTTGGCCCATCAGGTTCGGAGACCTCCAGGAACTGATTGCGTAAGGTGCCACCCTTGACACCCCCCAAGCCCCCATGTTCCAATCCGCTCACATTCTGATTTGGGTCGACGCCCATGCCAACCTGCCTACCCGGGCAAGGTGGATCGCGAGAGCGGATGTGGTTCCTTAGTCGTTGAGGAACAACCAAGCGGGCACTGCGTCGACCCTCCTTGCACGGAGGGTTTTTTGTTTTCTGCCTCAGTCATTGATCGCGAACTCATCCAGGCTTACCTAGAGACGCACTATCACGTCCACGGCGATGCGCCCGCCACGTTAAGGGTCGGCGAGCCCAATGCGCCGCTGGCGGCGTTGCACGATGCATCCGGCGTGACATGCAGTGCATTTATCACCGCATGGAACCCGTTCAGCCAGCAGGCTTGCGACGATGCAACCAATGCACGCCGGCAGGCGGCGCTGGCGTGCGAGCTGACGCGGCGCGGACTCACGTTTGTCGATGGCATCGGCCAGCATCCTTCTAACGAATGGCCGGGCGAGGCCAGCTTCCTGGTGCTTGGTATTCCGCTGGAAGACGCGAAGGCGCTCGGCACCGAGTTTGAACAGAACGCGATCATCTGGTCCGGCGCCGATGCCGTGCCTCAGTTGATTCTCTTGCGATAAGCGGGGGTGACATGAAGCAAGACTTGCCTGTAATCCAACCGGTTTCCAATCCCGTTTCGAACCCGACTTCGCGCAGCCGCTTCCGTGGCTGCCTGCTCGGCGGCGCTGTCGGCGATGCGCTGGGCGCGCCTGTGGAGTTCATGACGCACGCGGAGATCCTGGAGCGCTTTGGCGCCGGCGGCATCACGGATTACGCGCCGGCTTACGGCGGCATCGGCACCATCACCGATGACACACAGATGACGTTGTTCACCGCGGAAGGTTTGTTGCGTGCCTGGGTGCGGGGCGTCAGCAGCTATCCGGACGCGGTGGCGCGCGCCTATCTGCGCTGGCTGCATACGCAGGGGATCCGGCCCGCATGGCATGCCGATCTCATCCTGGCCGAGCAGGGGTGGCTTTGCCAGCAGGCTGCGCTGCACAGCCGCCGCGCACCGGGCAACACTTGCTTGTCCGCGCTGGAAGCGATGATGAAGCTGGGTGAGCCGGCGCATAACGACAGCAAGGGCTGCGGCGGCGTCATGCGCGTGGCGCCGGCGGGGTTGTTCGCGTGGCGGCATCCGGATCAGCGATCGCCCCCGCATGCCTTCGATCTTGGGACCGCGCTTGCCGCCCTCACCCACGGACATCCGAGCGGATCGCTGGCGGGCGGCGTGCTGGCTGCGCTGGTCCACGAACTGGCTGACGGCGCGACATTGCCCGATGCCTTGCGGACGGCCAAGGCGTGCCTGTGCGCGCAGCCGGACCACGAGGAAACGCTGCTGGCGATCATGCACGCGGAGCAGCTTGCCGGGTCCGGCGTGGCGCATGCGGATGCCATCGCCCGTCTCGGCGAAGGCTGGGTCGCGGAGGAGGCGCTGGCGATTTCCATTTACTGTGCGCTCGTTGCCCGCGATTTCCGTCACGGCGTCATACTCGCCGTGAATCATGACGGCGACTCCGATTCGACCGGGGCCATCACGGGTAACTTGCTGGGTGCGCTGTGGGGCGAGGAAGCGATTCCGCGCCAATGGCTGGCGCCGTTGGAGCTTCGGGAGGTGATCGCGGAGCTGGCGGATGACCTGAGTGACTTTCCGACGTGGGATGTCAGGATGGATTCTGGCCAGCCGCAACCCGACATGAACTGGCAACGCCGACATGGATAAGCATAAAGAAAAGGAACTGAAGCGGAACAAGGGCCGGGCCCTGGCGTTGCTGCTGGTTGCGACGGCAGTGTTCGGGGTGACGGCGTTCCTGCCGCCAGGCCTGGGAGTGAACTGGATCAAGGCCATCGCCGAGGCGGCGATGGTGGGGGCGCTGGCCGACTGGTTTGCCGTGGTGGCCCTCTTCAGGAAGGTTCCTATTCCCTTTGTGTCGCGGCATACCGCCATCATCCCGAGCCACAAGGACGAGATCGCGGACAACCTGGCGGTGTTTGTCAGGGAGAAATTCCTGGACCCCGACTCGATCGTAGCGCTGATCCGGAAGCACGATCCGGCGCAGCAGGTGGCGGAATGGCTGACCAGCCCCGCCAATACGGACCGGCTTGGCGCCTATGCCGTCAAGATGCTGAGCGGCATCCTGGAGGTGATGGAGGATGCGCGCATCCAGGGGTTCATCAGGGATGCGATCCACGCCGCCATCGACAAGGTGGACCTGTCGAAATCCTCGGGCGCGATCCTGGATAGCCTGACCAGGAACGGCAGGCACCAGGAACTGCTCGACGAAGGCATCCTCCAGTTGCTCAAGCTGCTGCAGGAGCCCGGGACGCACAGCTTCATCTCTACCAGGATCATCGAATGGCTCAAGAGCGAGCATCCGGTGAAGGAGAAGGTGCTGCCTTCGGAGTGGATTGGAAACAACGGCTCGGAAATGATCTCCAACGCGATCCGGAGTCTGCTCGACCAGATCGGGAAGGATCCCGGCCACGCACTCAGGCGGAATTTCGACGAAGCCGTGGCGAGCCTGATCGGGCGTCTCAAGAGCGACCCGGCCTTCCTGCAAAAGGGTGAGGAGATCAAGCAGTTCGTGAAGAACGATGAAATGCTCAATGCTTACACCAGTGAGCTGTGGGGCGAGTTGCGCAACTGGCTCAGGCGAGACCTGGACAGCAGCGATTCCCTGCTGCGCGGCAAGGTGGCCGCTTCCGGCCAGTGGATGGGGAAAACGCTGGCGCAGGACCCTGCGTTGCGCAGTTCGTTGAACGGGCATATGCAGGAGGCGGCGCGGAATATGGCGCCCGACTTCGCCCAGTTCCTCACCCGGCATATCAGCGATACCGTCAGGAACTGGGACGCGCGCGAGATGGCGCAGGTCATCGAACTGAATATCGGCAAGGACCTGCAGCTGATCCGGATCAACGGAACGATCGTGGGCGGGCTGATCGGATGCGGGCTCTATCTGGTGTCGCACCTGGGTGAGATCGTGCGCGTGTTTGCGCATTAGGCGCCGGGCGGCGCTGGTTTTCCGCATATCGGGCGCTGCATCCCATGACAGCGCCCGACCCGCCGCAGCCCACTTATTCGCTCGCGACCGGCGCGCGCCGTACATCGCTTACCTGGTCGCCAAAGCCCCGCAACCACCATTCAAGTTGCGCGGTCTCGACGACAGTCGCACTGATCTCGAACCGGTCTCCAGCCTCTCTGACTTCCTGGTCCAGCGACAAGCGCGATTCCAGCAGGTGCAGCCCGGCCTCCTTGTCGATGCGGAAGGTGAGGCGGATCAGTTTGCCGTCGCCGAAGCCGAACCGTCCGTCCGCGTCGAATTTCTGCAGATCGAACGCTGCCGGCCGCTCGAACGTCAGCGTCGATGCCTGCGCGGCCACGATGCGGTGCAACGCCAGACTCCGCTCGTTGGCATATCCTTCATAGCGGCAGACCAGGTACAAGCGCGCGCCTTGCTGGGCGAGCCCCAACGGCATCACCCTGGCG
This sequence comes from Cupriavidus sp. 05N39, assembly GCF_056397325.1. Lineage (NCBI taxonomy): Bacteria > Pseudomonadati > Pseudomonadota > Betaproteobacteria > Burkholderiales > Burkholderiaceae > Cupriavidus > Cupriavidus sp. 05N39. The sequence continues at coordinate 10,723 of NZ_JBFTNE010000095.1, read as the reverse complement.
TCCTTGCGCTTGCCGGTCGCATTCTTGTAGTCCACGTCCAGCCAGCAGTTCGCGTAGAGCGCGTTGCTGACTGCCTCGAATACGCCGGGCTTGATCTTGGGCGGCAGCAGCGGTTGGGTGGTGCTGACCACTCTCACCTTGGAGAGCCACTCGCGCCCGCGCTTGCCGTTGGCGTGCGGTCCGAGATTAGTGCGCGCCTGCTGGAAGAAGGCTTCCATCGATTTCATCAGGCTGGCGGGAAGCAGGTTGCGCAGGTGCTGCTCGGCCAGCGCGAGCATGAGCGACTCCTGCTCATTGAGCACCGGCAGCGACAGGCCGCTGGCCTGCTCTTTCCAGCGGTAGCCATAGGGCTTGCTGCTGTCGTCGCGCTCGATGCCGAAGTGCTCGCTGAGCATCTCGAGCTGGCGCTGGATTGTCCGGAGGTCCCGGGAGAGTCCTGCGTTGGTCAGCTGGACGTGCAGGTCGGCGGCGGAAACCTTGCGGTTGCGTGGAATGCGGCGCAGCAGTTCCAGCGCCAGCTGCACCGTTTCCAATGTATCGGGTCGCTTGGGCATTGGCGTTACAGCTTCAGGTCGCCGCGGCCGGCAAAGAACTGCCAGAGCCGTACCATGGCGAAGGTGTCCAGCCCGCAGTAGTCCAACAGTTGCCGTTCGATCTGATCCTTGCGGGCGCGGGTCGTGCCCGGATGGATGGCTTCCTGGTAGGCGCTCATGGCCATGCCGCCGTCCTGGACGCCGTCCAGTGCGTCGTATCGCAGGTCGGGGGCAACGGCGGGCAGTACTTTCTTGATGCTCCAGCTGCCTTGCTGGCTCGGGTGGTAGTAGCGTTGCTGGGCAATGGGCAACAGGTCGACCACGCGCGCGCTGATGGCCTGCAGCGGCGCTGCCAGGCGGGGAAAGCGCTCGGCCAGTTCGCGGATGCGCGTGGTTTCAAAGGCGGCGTTATAGACGAATACCGGCCCGCTCTCCCCGCAACCCGCAACCAGCGCCTGCGCGAACGCGAGGGAGGGGTCGTTGCCCGAGAGGTCCAGGAAGGACCGATGCTCCAGCTTGCCCGTGCGCGACAGGCGATGCACGCTGAACTGGAACGGCAGTTGCTGGTAGGGCCGCGTCCCTTTCCAGATCGGTACGGCGAACTGGATCGTCTCGAAGTCGAGGAAGTAGGCGGGCAGCTTGTGGGGCGCCAGGTCGGCCGCGGCGCCCGCGGCGTCGAAGAATGCCTGTCCGGACAGCGTATGGGTCTTGACGAGGCGCTGCCGCTCGTTCAGGAGGCGGTCCGGTACGTCCCGCAGGTCGGTCACGCCGTCTTGCTCGATCAGCGCCTTGAGTGCCTTGGCCTGGATGCGGGGCAGCCAGTGCACCGGGAATTCCGCCGAGGGCTCCTGGCTCTCGCAGTAACCCAGGAAGCCGCACTCGTAAGGCTGGTTGCAGTGCCGGCCGCTCTTCATCGCGGGCTCGCCAGGCTGGCTGGCGATGCGCTGCGCTTCGTCAATCCAGCCCTTGACCTCTTYGGCGCGCCCGAAGGCTTGTTCCGTCAGGTCGACTTCCGTGAGTAGCCCCTGGTAGTCGCCTGCACCCGGATAGACCCACTGGCTGTCGATATGCGCCAGCGCGATGGCGCTTAGCGCCACGCCGGCGCTCCTGGCGACAAAGGCCTGCACGGCGGTGTCGTCCTGGTGGTAGTCCTTCACGCTGGTCGATGATTTGACTTCGATCATCCGCCAAGTCCGCTTTCTTGCGGTCACGCCGGGCAGCATCACATCGGCAAACGCCAGTGCGCCGGCCGCGGAGAAGCCGGCTTCGAAGATCGGTTGCGCGGCGTCCAGCGAGGCCTGGCTGCGGGCGAAGGCGGCGGCGAAGCCTTCGCTCTGCGCGTCGATCAGCACGCCCTGGCCGTCCGGGTCATAGAGGCGGCGGGCAATGTCTCCCACCTGGTGGCCGATCGCGAAACTGGCCTCGGTGGCGGACGAATCCTCGCGGCGTTCCGGGCGGTGAATCTCCAGCCAGAGCCGTTTGGGACATTGCCGGAAAGCCATCAGTTTGGACTTGGACAGTGAGCGCATTTTTCTTCTCGTTCTCGTTGCCGTTCTTGTTCGATTGTTTCGTTGCTTTCGTATGCGAGGCCACGGGATTATTTCACGCGGATTGTCTTCAAAGGAAGCCGAAGGGGCCCTTTGCCCCTTCCTTCATCGCGCACTCCACCTCGAGCGCGGCGACGAAATCCGCGGGCGAGCCAATGGGCCGGAAGCGGTGCTGGCGCGAAACTGCCGCAAAGTCTCCGGGCGTGAGCTCGCGCAGCCGGCCGAGCCGCGCTTGCAGCGCCACGGAAGGCGCCGCGAGCGCAAGCGCCTGGCAGTGACGGGAGAGCAGCGCCGATGCCTGGGCGGGCTTCAGGTAGTCAAAGCGCACTTTCAGGTCGAAGCGGCGCAGCGCCGCCTGGTCCAGCCCTTCGACCAGGTTGGTCGAGGCGATGAACACGCCGTCGAAGGATTCCATCTGGGTCAGCATTTCGTTCACGAGGCTCACCTCCCAGCCGCGCTGCGCGCTGCGGCGGTCTTGCAGGAAGCTGTCCACCTCGTCGATCAGGAGTACCGCGCCGTCCTGCCCGGCCTGCCGGAAGGCGCGGGCGATATTCCTTTCGTTGTCGCCCACCCATTTGGACATCAGGTCCGAGGCGCGCTTCACATGCAGGGGCACGCCCATCTGTTCCGCCAGCCAGCGGCCATAGGCGGTCTTGCCGGTGCCCGGCGGCCCATAGAGGCAGAGCCGCGCCGTTCCGGTCCGGACCACTCCCGCTGCGAGTTCGCCCAGGTCGGCGTCCGCATGGAGGCACGCGGGATCGTAGGTCTCGGGCAGCCGGCCGGGGTTTGCCTTGCCGATTGGCTCGTGCCCCTGTGCTTGCAGCGTGTTGTCGATCAGCAGCGCCATCGCGGACGCCGCGCCGGGCGCGCCCAGCTCTTCGCGGATCGCCTGCACGACCGAGGCGGCGCGGGTCACGATGGCGGGCGCCAGGACCTCGGACTCGGCCATCCGCTCCACGGCGCGGGCGTCCAGCAGGCCCAGGCAGGCGCTCTCGATAATCCTGGCGCGCTGTTTTCTGCCCGGCACCGGCAACTCGATGACCATGTCGAAACGCCGCAGGAAGGCCGCATCGAGGCTGGCGGAGTTGGACAGCCACAGGGTGGGCACCGGGTTCGCCTCCAGAATCCGGTTGATCCATGCCTTGCGGGCCTGTGCCGTGCTCTTGCGTCCGAAGAAGCTGTCGCCGTCGTTGAAGACGTCTTCCACTTCGTCGAACAGGATCAGCGCCTGGCGCTGCCCGAAGAAGCTCTGCGCCGCCCGGAAGGCACGCAGCCTGCGCTCGCCATCGATCGGGTCGCCGTCGTCGTCCTCGCTGGCGACTTCGAAGAGTTCGCGGCCCAGGTCCCTGGCCAGTACCTTGGCGAGCTGGCTCTTGCCGGTGCCGGGCGCGCCATGCAGGAAGATGTTCACGCCCTTGCGCCCGGACGACAAGGCATGCCGCAGGTAGGGCCTGAGCACGGCCAGCGAGGCGTTGACGTGCTCGTAGTCCGCCAGCGCCAGTTGCGCGGGCGCGGCCAGCGCCACGGTATCGCGCAGCAGGCCGACTGGATCGGCATCGGACGAGACGATATGGTCGGCGAAGCTATCGGATAGCAGCTCCAGCTTGCCGTTCAGCGTGGACCGGCAGCTCCGGTCGACCGAGACCAGGCCGGACTGCGCGAGCACGCCCTGCGTGGCCAGCGCTTCGCGCACGGCCGCTTCGGGCAGGTCGAGCAGCACCGCCACCACATGGAACACCTTGCCCGACGAGAGCTGGCCGAGGCAGTCCGCGGTGTCGTCGAGCAGGCGTTCATTCTTGAGCATCACGACAAATTCGAGGATCCGGCAATCCGTCTCGGAGAGGCCGACGAGCTCGGCCAGGCGCGCGATATTGGTGTTGAGGTAAGCCGAGGCGGGCGTCTCCCGGCACGCATCCTCCGCGTCCTGATGCACTTTGCGCAATTGGGTCCGGACTTTCTTCGCGTCGAAATCCCCGGCCTCCGGATCGATCCATTCCCCCAGCCCCAGCATTTCCGCCAGCCTGTCGTTGCTGAAGCCGCCGGACTGGATAAAGTCCTGGTGGCCACCCAGGGGAACAAGCAGGCGCAGCAGCCAGAGCCGGATGGCCGGCGAGAGATCGTGCGGAATGCGGGAGTAACGGGTTGGGCGGCGGCGCGGAATCACAGTGATCTCCTGTCTGGAACGAGGTCATTCTCGGCACACCTGCGTCAGCATGTGTCGCATGCGCGAGCCGGCCCCGATGCGACACGATCTGTCGCACCAGCCGGTTATCCTGGTTTCCGTTCACAATGCCATTCGACAGAGCTGTCCGTTCTGCCACGGCGCAAGACAGCCCGCCACAATTCTCGGGAACTGAACATGGAGCAAACGATTTCACCGGAGCTGGTGGCCGCCCTGCGCGGCGCCAGGCATCTCGTCATCCTGACCGGGGCAGGCGTTTCCGCGGAGAGCGGCGTTCCGACATTTCGCGGTCCGATGAGCGGACTTTGGGAGCGCTTCGAGCCGGCACAGCTTGCCAATGCCGATGCGTTCCGCCGCGACCCCGAACTCGTGTGGGGCTGGTACGAATGGAGGCGGATGCTGGTGTCGAAGGCGCAGCCCAATCCGGCGCACCTGGCGATCGCCAGGATGGCCGCGAAAGTGCCTCGCCTTACCCTGGTTACGCAGAATGTCGATGACCTGCACGAGCGAGCGGGCAGCGATAACGTGCTGCATCTCCATGGCCGCCTGCATCATCCCATCTGCTTTGCCTGCCGGCGGCCGCACGCGCTCCCGCCCGGCATCCCCGAGGAGCCGGACGATGGCCGGCGGCTGGCACCGCCCCTGTGCGGCCATTGCGGCGCGCGTATCCGGCCCGGCGTGGTCTGGTTCGGGGAAAGCCTGCCGAAGGACGTCTGGGCGGCGGCGGCGGCCGCCAGCGACGAGTGCGACATGCTGATCAGCGTGGGTACGTCCGCGCTGGTCCATCCGGCTGCCAGCCTGCCCCTCAGGGTGGCGGAGCGGCGCCGGCCGGTGGTGCAGGTCAACCCGGAACGCACGGCGCTCAGCGCGGTAGCGGACTACGACCTGACGGGGCCGGCGGGGCTGCTCATGCCCGCGCTTTATGAGGCCGCCTGGGGGCCGGCCGCGGCTTCCCTGCCCCCTGCCTCGCTGGTATTCCGGTAGTACGCATTCAGGTATCCTCGCGTGATTTCAATGCGAGGAGAAGTCTGGTGGCACGCGTGATTCCTGACGGCTGGGAAACGATGCAGGCAAGTGGTCCGGTCCAGCGTGAACTGGAAACGCTCGCAACCCTGAGCGCCGGTCTGCCTGACGACTATACGGTCTACCATGCCGTGCACTGGACCAACGTGGAGCGCACGCACGCGATCTACGGGGAGATCGACTTTGTCGTCGTGAACCGTGCCGGGCAACTGCTGATCATCGAGCAGAAGAGCGGCTATCTCGAAGAGACCGCCGAGGGCCTGGCCAAGAACTACGCGGGGAAGATCAAGGTGGTATCGGTCCAGATGGGCCGCACCGCGGACGGCCTGCGCGGCAAGCTGGTGCGCAGCCTGAACGGCCAGGGTGTGTTCATCGAGCATCTGCTCTACTGTCCGGACTATACCGTGCGGAATCCGCTGACCGCCGGCCTGTCGCCGGAGCGCATCGTGGACGCCCGGCGGCGCGGGGAGCTGTGCGGGCTGATCCAGGCAATCCTGCCGGCGGGCGAAGACGGTCCCCTGGCCGGGCGGGTCCATGGCTTCCTGTGCGACACCATCCAGCTGGAGACCGACGTCAACGCGCTCATCGGCCAGGCGCGTGCGCTGGTCACGCGGGTTTCCGGCGGGCTGTCCCACTGGGCACGCCAGCTCGATATCGAGCCCTTCCGCCTGCGCGTGACAGGAACGGCTGGCTCGGGCAAGACGCAGCTGGCGCTTGCCGAGTATCGGGACGCCATCGCGCGTGGACGGCGCCCGCTCTATGTTTGCTTCAACCGCCCCCTGGCCGATCATTTCGCGCGCATTGCGCCAGCTGGCGGGCTGGTCTGCACGTTTCATATGCTGTGCGACCAGTTGCTCAGGCATAGCGGCGGCACGCCCGATTTCAGCGCATCCGAGGCGTTCTCGAAACTGGTCGCGGACGTGGCGCCTCTGCCCGTTACGCCGGCATTCCTCTTTGACACGGTGATCGTGGACGAAGGACAGGATTTTGCGCCCGAATGGCGCGACCTTGTCCTGCGGCACGCCAGCCCGGATGCGCGCGTGCTCTGGCTGGAAGATCCCATGCAGAACCTCTACGGCCATCCGCCCGCGGAGCTGCCGGGTTGGGTCCGGCTTCGCGCAAGGAGCAACTTCCGCAGCCCGCGCCCGGTTGTGAAGCTGCTCCAGCCCCTGCTGCCGCCCGGCGTGGAGATTGAGGCGACCGCGCCGATCTCCACGGCCGAAGTGGAGTTCCTGGTCTATGGGGACCACGCCGGGCTCTTGCAGGCGGTCAAGGACGGCATCCGCATGTGTTATTCGGCGGGCTTTCGCAAGAACGACGTCGCGTTGCTCAGCTATCGCGGCCGCGAGAATTCCCGCCTGCTCGGCTATGACCAGCTTGGTCCCCACACCCTGCGCTCGTTTACCGGCAACTACGATGCTTGCGGGCAACCCGTCTATTCGCAGGGCGATGTGCTCGCCGAATCCGTGTTTCGCTTCAAGGGCCAGTCCGCGCCCGCGATCGTGTTCGCCGAGATCGACTTCGAGGCGATGGGGGAGAAGGAGATCAGGCGGCTGTTTGTCGGCGCCACCCGCGCCACGATGAAGCTCATCCTGGTGCTGTCGGAGCGTGCCGCGGGGGCGTTGCTGGAAAAGATCTAGCCAACGCCGCCGCGGTTGTCCTCGCGGCCCGGGCGCCATTGGCTCGCGCAGGGCGGATGCACCGTCATCTGTGGCCGTTCCATGCGGGATCCGTATCCTTGTCAAGCGCCGGCGCGAACTGCACCCCGCCCCACCTCGGGTGGGAGCGATCAAACGGCGCAGCGCCGAGCCGCGGTTGCGCCGTGTTATAGACGAAGAAATGGCGTCCCGCGGCGATCAGCTCCGCACGCAGCCGCATGTGCTGCGCGGTGCCGAGCTTCGGCGCATGCGCAAGGAACGCCTTTCCTTCCAGTTCGGTGTCTGGCGTCCATATCTGCCACGTGTACTTGTAGAACGCGGGGTTCGGGTGCATCTTCTGGCTGAAGTAGTAGCCACGGGGCGGCGCCATCGCGAACGCGCGGGCGAACCCCGCGCGAGACGGTATCCACATCGCGCAATCCTCAGCGGTACATGACGAGGTACGTGACGCTTTCCGCGACACGGAAATTCGCGTCCTTCAGCGTGTCCTGGCGCATGCTGCTCTCCTTCATGTCGGCGGGTGGGAACAGGCATCATGTTGGTCGCGTATCCGCGCATCGGATGCGCAGATGCGGGCTGAAACTGCACTCCTCAGATCGGAGGGCAAGTCATGCAAGTCACTACCAATGCCGCGTCCAGCGAGCGGACGCAAATCGCCAACCTGAAGCACTACCCCCGCCGCGTGCTGCTGTGCCGCTGGGGTTTCTCCGTGGACGAGGCTGCCGGGCTGTTGCCGGACCTGCCCTCACTGGAGGGCAGGCTGGAATGGACGCTGGACGACAGGGAAAAGCCCCGGCCCGACCTGGTGGTGCACCTGGTCGACGCGACGCGGCTGAGCGGAGTCTGGGCAGGCGCGCGCTGGAACGCCATGGGCCCGGTGGAAGCCATGCGCAAGGCGCGCCAGCGCGGAACCAGCGAGATTGCCATTGTGCTGGGGTCGGTGCAGCACCTGCCGGCCGAACGCATCGGCTGCTGGATTCTGGCGGGGGAGCGCAGCCTGGCCGCGGCCCTCACCATCGTTGCGCGAACCGCGATCGAGCCTCTGTTCGCGGCGGGTGCGGGACGCCGCTCCGGGTTCCACGAACTGGCTGCGATGAATGCGTTGTGCGTCCTGGCAAGGGAGCAGGAGCAGACCAGCGAGGCGCTGTCCAAGCGCCTCGTCTCGGTGCTGTGGACAGCCGTCAACCGCTCGTATGCCGTGCCCGCCCGCCTCATGGTCGCCGCGCAAACGCATGTCATGGACCATGTGGATTCCTTCAATCCGCATCTGCTGCGGCGCATCCGCGCGTATCGGCGCAATTCGGGCCCGGTGGACCTGACGGCCGATATCACGATCGCCTATCCCTGGCCTGTGAGCGCAGGGCCGGCGCTATGAGTCCGGGCCCTGGCGGTGGCCCGGCGGCGCTTAGTCGGCGCCGGGCTCTTGCGAGTAGGCGGCGCAAGCCTGCCTGAGCTTCTCTCCGATCTCCTTGCGCAGCCCGGGGGGCGACAGGACTTCCACCCTTGGTGAGCGCTCCATCAGCAGGTTCCGCAGTTCGATCGAAGGGATGACGGTGGCGCTCAGCCGGAAGCCGCCCTCTTCCTCGATGATCTCCTGGTCGTCGGCAAGCCATTGTTCGCGGAACAGGTTCCTGATTCCTCCATCTTCCCGGATCCTGAGTTCGAGGCGGATCGGCGCTTCGGGAAAGAAGGAGAAGTACTGGTTGTCCAGGACATAGGCGTTCAGATTGAAGTCCGGGTCTGGCCTGCCCGCCTCGTCGGTACATGCCGCGGAGACAAAGCGATCCAGGCGAAGCTGATAGCGCCTGAAGGTGCGGTCGCTGCGCTCCCTGCTTGCGACGAGATACAGCACCGGGCCGCGCTCGACCAGCGCAAGGGGCACCACCAGGAACGTGGCGGGCTCGTCGCTGTCCAGCCTAGAGTTCTGATAGCAGACGGACAGGACCTTGTTGGCGTAGAGCGCGCGCCTCACGGCGTTGAGGATCTCGTCGCTGATCGGCGGCGACATCAGTGGATAGCCAGCATCGATTCGCACGGTCTTGGTTGCCCAGGCACGGGCATCCATCAGGGTCGGGTCCACGGGGCTTTCGCGCAGGACCCGGTCCGCGCCGGTGAAATAATCCTCCAGGTCACTGATCACATGACTCGGGAGATGGTTGGGCGCGTGCTTTTGCAGCGTCAGGAGCGCAATGGCGAGTTCCAGCGGCGGGCGGCGGGCCATATCCGAGATCGCCTTCCTGCCGGTGCGCCACCATACCCGCGCGCGCGAATTCCCGGTCTTCCCGACCAGCCCGTCGCTCTCCAGGCGCTCCAGCGCCCGGTTGATCGTGTCGCGTTCCGGCGGGTCGTTAGGGTGGAGCCGCTTGATCCTGGCGATTATCTCCCCGGAGGCGATGCATTCTTCCGCCGCCGGGGGCATGCAGGAGAGGATGTCGCTTTCCAGGCGAGGCCATTTAACCGAGGTGACCATTTTTGTTTTTTTGTCGTGCGATTGGGAGCCGTATCGTAGCGGATTCACGCATGGAATGCGTAGATGGCATGGTAGGGCGCCAGCGCCGCATCACCGTGCCGTTGCCGGTCACGCATCGCTGCGCATTCGTGGTTCAATACACGCAGTACATATTTCCCGCGCAGTGAACCATCATGACCCTGATCGACATCAAGAACCTCCAGCAAGCCGCGGCCGCATTCGGCGAGGCGCGCGGCTGGGGCAAGTACCACAGTCCCAAGAACCTCGCCATGGCGCTCAGCGTGGAAGTGGCCGAACTGGTCGAGATCTTCCAGTGGAAGACCGAAGGCGAAGCGCGGGAGATCATGTCCACCGATGAGCGCGCGCATGTGGAGCAGGAGCTTGCGGACATCACCATCTACCTGGCGCAGTTGCTGAACGCGCTCAACGTGGATCTGGATGCGGCGGTGAAAGCCAAGATGGAGATGAATGCGCTGAAGTATCCGGCGAAGGCCGGCAGCGCGGATTGAAGTGAGGCGGCGCCAAAGCAAGGGCGCAGCCCTTGTCATGCCTCAGCGCGCCGCGGCACCCTTTGCCCGCCCAGGCGCGGATTGGGATACTCGCAACCGACTTCGACCCGGCCCTTGTACTCCCGGGCGACGATCCACGCGCCGCGCGTACTCTCCCGGGCCAGACCACGGCCGGCCACGCCCCGCAGCCCGAGCTGGCTGGCCACGGCATTGAGGTCGGTGGCATCGGTGATGCCATAGGCAGCGTAGTTGCCAAACTGGTAATCGCCAAAGCGCACGTCTCGTGCCGCGAGGCCGGCGATGGCGACAGGCTTGGGCGCACGCCATACGGCCGAGCTAAAGCCGCTCAGCGCCTCATTCTTGCTCCAGCCGGGCAGCCCGTCTTCTTCCAGCGCATCGACATAGGCAGCGACACCACTGGCCTGGCCCTTGCAATCGAGCAGGGCGGGCAGCGGCGGCATGGTTGCCGCATGGCAGGCTGCCGCGCCGGAAAAGGACAGCGCGACCAGGGTGAAGCGGAGAAAAGACTTCTTCATATTGTTCTGATTCTTTGGTGGTTGGAAAAGCGTGGCGGAGGCATAAATGCCCGCGGCATGATGCCTGTGTGTTGTAGCTCTGAGGGCCACACCCCAGCGCGATGCGAAGCGAGCCGTCAAGGTGTACCAGGCCGTATGGGGCGCCTCGGGATCCGGCGAAAAGAGCGGAAAAGAGGGACCCATGTTTGAGTATCGCCTTAAGGCGCCTCGGGATCCGGCGAAAAGAGCGGAAAAGAGGGACCCATGTTTGAGTATCGCCTTAAGG
>NZ_JBFTNE010000094.1:0-27157 GCF_056397325.1 Cupriavidus sp. 05N39 | reverse complement strand
CCGTGGGACAGCCATCCTTTCTCGCATTGAAGGGGCGACGACGTGCGCTTGCCGGACGGACTGGCTGCGGAGTATGCGGAATCGAGAGTATTGAACTTCTGGACTTGCACCCGGAACGCATTGAACCGCCGGCGATGCACGTTGTCGCGACGAATGTCGTCATTGCGCGTGCTGCCGAGGCGCTACAGGACCATCAGTTGCTCATGCGAGCGACCGGCGGCGTGCACGCGGCTGCCTGGTGCAATCCGGAAGGAGAAATTCTCGCCGTGTACGAGGACGTGGGCCGTCACAACGGCCTCGACAAGCTCATCGGTGCCCTGGCCATGAAAAGGATCGACATGAAGGCGGGTTTCGTCTTTCTGTCGAGCCGCGCCAGCTACGAGCTGGTGCGAAAGACAGCGCGAATGAATATTCCAATGCTTGCCACGATCTCCGCGCCCACCTCCCTGGCAATCAGCATCGCCGAGCAGGCGGGCATGAAGCTTGTGAGCTTCTGCAGGAAGGACGGCTTCGTTGAGTACACCGAGATCTGAGCGTAATCACGCCGCAAGCCGCGGACGCGAAGATGCGATCGGGAAGCGCGCTGCGTCGTAATGAGGCTGGAAGAGAAGACCGAATGAACCACGCAAACAATATGTTCCTGAACTGTGCAGTGATGACGGTGAGCGACACGCGAACACCGGATGATGATGGCTCCGGCGACTATCTGGTAGATGTACTCTCACGTGAGGGGCATCGATGTGTAGACCGCGATATTGTCAAGGACAACATCTACGAGATTCGTCGCATCTTTAGCGAGTGGATTGCCGATTCCAGGATTCAGGTGATCATCAGCAGTGGTGGCACGGGCTTCTCCCTGGCGAATTCTCTCCCGGAGGCGGTGAGGCCACTGCTGGACAAAGAGATAACCGGCTTCGGGGAGATCTTCCGGCAGCTTTCCTACGGGGAGGTCGGTAGTTCAACGATCCAGTCACGTGCGCTGGCCGGGTACGCGAACGGGAAGTTGCTGTTCTGTCTTCCCGGAGCCACCAAGTCCTGCGTGACCGCGTGGGAGGGAATCATTCGAGATCAGTTGGACTGCACCTACCTGCCCGGCAACTTTGCGACGCACCTCGCTTCGACAGGCGGGTGATACAAGCGAGCGTGAATTATGGTCGAATTTGATTGTGCACAGGCCATACTTGCCCGCAGCGGATCAGGGCGCAATGGATGGCTACGCGATGCGGCACGCTGATTATCGGCCCGGTTGCACGGTGCCGGTGCAGTAGCGGTGAGAAAGGTCGACACATCAGCGGGCTGCGATTCGCAGTCGCCGGGTCGAGACCGGACGCTGGCTAAAGCTTCTTCTGCAACCCGTCGCCGTGGCCCGGAGCGTCTGGTGATGGGCCATGCTAAATGGAATCAATCGTGAATACAGGTGTGCAACATGGCTAGCTGGCTGAGTGCACGGCAATGGCTCTTTTCGCTAAAGGTGTATGCGGCAGCGATGCTGGCGCTGTACATCGCGCTCGCCCTTGCATTGCCCCGACCCTACTGGGCAATGGCGACGGTCTATCTCGTGTCCAATCCGGTGACGGGAGCGACGCGTGCCAAGGCGGCCTATCGCGTAGTGGGCACGCTGCTGGGCGCAACCGCCGCGGTGGTGACGGTGCCCCTCCTGGTCAATGCGCCTGTGTTGCTGATGGGGGCGATTTCGCTCTGGTCTGGCGCGCTGCTCTATCTATCCCTGCTTGATCGGGCACCGCGCAACTACATCTTCCTTCTGAGTGCCTACACACTGCCTATCGTTGCGCTGCCGGCGGTCAGCCAGCCTGTGGAAATCTTCGACCTGGCCATCGCTCGCGTCGAGGAAATCGCCATCGGGATCGTCTGCGCCGGCATGGTGAGTGCCTTGTTCTTCCCCACGAAAGTGGCGCCGACCTTGCGCGACAGGGCGGCTGTCTGGCTCGGCGACGCGGGGCAGTGGGCCGCGGAAATTCTGTCGGCCGCGCCGGACTCGAATGCGTTCTCGCATGAAAATCGGCATCGCCTGGTATCCGACATTTCCACGATAGACCAGTTGATCAAGCAGCTCTCTTATGACACCGAGGGTACCGAGTCCCTGCGTAATGCCCGCGCACTGTGGGAGCGGATGGCCATGCTGTTACCGTTGCTGTCGTCATTGGCAGGTGTAGTGCGGGCGTTGCGGAGTCAACTGGCTGGCATCCCCGAGGACCTGGCCCGCCATATGACCGAAATGTCGCGCTGGATCCGCGGAGGCTTTTACGGTCCGGCACCGACCCAGATACCGCCAGCCACGCCCCCCGCCGCGAATGGGATGGCACCGGGCTGGCATGCGAGCCTGGTGGCTACCGCCAACGAGCTGTTGCTCGCGCTGGCGGCGTTGGGCGAAGATTGCCGGGCACTGCAACGCAGCATCGGCGACCGGACCACCGGATCCAGCGAATCTCCGCTAAGGGTGCGCGGGCTGTCCGCCGACCGTGCCAGTCATCATGATCACGGCATGTTGCTCTTCTATGCCTGCTCCACCAGTCTTGCTGTTTTTTGCGCGGGCCTGCTGTGGATCGTGTCGCAGTGGGAGGCCGGGGCCGGGGCCGTCGTGCTGGCGGCAGTCACCAGCTGCTTCTTTGCCACGATTGAGGAGCCACGGTCGGCGGCGCATTCCTTTTTGCGGTGGAGCGGCGTCTGTTTCGCCGTGTCCGCCTTTTACCTGTTCGCGGTAGTGCCATATGCGCATGATTTCGTGACGCTGGCTGGCATGCTGGCAGTGCCATACCTTGGGATCGGCTTGCTGCTGCCAAGGCCGGGGTTCAATCTCATCGCGCTGCTCTTGTCGCTGAATACGGCGTCCTTCGCGAACTTTCAGAGTGTCTTTGACGCCAACTTTCTTGCCACCATCAACGGTAGCCTGGCGAGCATCGGCGGCATGCTGTTCGCGCCTCTGTGGGCCATGGCGACACGGCCGTTTGGCGCCCGAGTCGCGGCGCGCCGCCTGATTCGCGCGAGCTGGAAGGACCTGGCGCAGGCTGCCACCTGCAGCGAAGCACCAAAAGTGGCAAAGCTGGGTGGCCGCATGGTGGACCGGCTTAACCAACTTGCGCCGCGGCTGACGGCAAGCGTCGGGAACATGCCTTCGGATGGTTTCGCCGAGTTGCAAATCGGATTCAGCTTGCTGGCCCTGCGGCGCGGTCTGTCCGCCATGCGACCCCAGGCGCGCAGGGCGGTAACCGGTGTGTTGAACGCCGTCGCGAGCCATTTTCGCGCCCGGCTCGGAACCGGGACGGGTTCGGCGTCGCCAGCCACGCTCCGCGCATGTATCGAGAAGGCCATCGGAGAACTTGCCGCCTTCCCGGGCGACGGCACTCGACATGCTCTGGCTGCCCTGGTGGTGCTCCGGCTGACCTTGTATCCGATAGGGAAAGAATCGCAGGAGGTATCACCTTGATCCGGCAATGGCCTTCGGATACCGCGCTGTACACGGAGGGAACATGCTGAGCGGCGAGATCGATGTTTATGGCGTCTTCGTGCCTACCCTGCTGGCGTTGATGCTGGTGACCTTTGCTATCACTACCTGCATGCGCGCGCTGCTCGCCCGCTTCGGCTTCTACCGGTTGGTGTGGCATCGGTCGCTCTTCAATCTTGCCATCTACCTTATCGTGCTAGGCGGCGTAGTCGCCATTGCGCGTTCGCTTCAATCATGAAAATCCATCTTCGTTCGCTCGGCTCTGTGGCGCTGACGTTAATCGCCACGGCGGTTGCCTTTTTTGTCGTCAGGCATCTATGGGATTACTACACCATCGCGCCGTGGACGCGTGACGGCCATGTGCGTGCCGATATCGTGCAGATCGCGCCTGATGTGTCGGGGCTGGTGACGCGTATCCTGGTCAAGGACAACCAGCAGGTGACGCGTGGGCAGCTCCTTTTCGTGGTCGACCAGGCCCGCTATGAGCTTGCCTTGCAGCAGGCCTTGGCTACGGCGACTGCGCAGCGCGTCTCGCTGGCGCAGCTACGCAGGGAGGCAGAACGCAACCGTACCCTGTCCGAGGTGGTCTCCAAGGAGGTCGTCGAAGAGGGTTTCGCCAAGGTCGATCAGGCCGCGGCCGCCTTGGCGCAAGCCGAAGCAGCCGTCGACCTCGCGCGGCTCAACCTTGCCCGCACGAACGTCGTTAGCCCGRTGAACGGCAATCTCAATGACCGGCTGCCACGGCTGGGAGACTATGTGACGACCGGCCGGCCGGTGCTTTCGATGATCGATGTGGACTCCATTTACGTGGAGGGCTACTTTGAAGAGACGAAGCTGCATCGCATACGTATTGGCAATCCGGTGGACGTGCGAATCATGGGCGAGGGCGAGCATCTGCACGGACACGTTCAGAGCATATCGGCCGGCATCGAAGATCGCGACCGTAGCAGTGGATCCAATTTGCTGCCGAATGTGAATCCTACCTTCAACTGGGTGAGGCTGGCGCAACGCGTGCCGGTGCGCATCGCGCTTGATGACGTGCCGTCCGGCGTACGACTTGTGTCCGGCCGTACCGCGACAGTTGCCGTGCGGGAAGCGCCAATGGCAGGGCAGGCGCATCCAGGCGTGGCGCAACTGGAGAAGTCAAAATGAAGAAGAGACTCAGCCTTGCCCTGCTACCGGTACTGATGCCGCTATTGCAAGCCTGTACCACGGTCGGTCCTGATTACCATGTGCCGGCGCATGCCGCCGTGCATGCGCCGCAGGCCAATGGCCCCTTGCTTGGTACGAAGCATCCGGCGGTTTCCCTGGCGCCGGTGCCGGACGCCTGGTGGCGCCTGTACGACGACCCGAAGCTGGACAAGCTGGTCCGGGAATCGCTCACTGCCAATACCGATTTGCGGGTCGCTGCGGCTAACCTGCGGCGGGCCATCGCGATGTATCACGAGGTGGAAGCGGACAACCTCCCGCAGGCAAGCGTCTCCGCGGCAACAGAGCGCACCCAGATCTCTGGCGAGAGCTTCCTGATGAAGGAGAAGATACCGGTCTTCAGCATTGGCGACGTTGGCTTCTCCGTGTCCTACCTGGTTGATTTCTTCGGCAAGCTCGAACGTGCCGACGAAGCGGCCCTTGCAAGCGCCGAGGCGAGTCAGGCCGCGCTCGACATGGCACGCGTCGGGGTTGTCGCAGAGACCGTGCGTGCATATGTGCAAGGCTGCGCGGCCACGCATGAGTATGAAGTGGCCGAGCGGCAACTGGCGTTG
The DNA here is from genome assembly GCF_056397325.1 of Cupriavidus sp. 05N39. Classification (NCBI taxonomy): domain Bacteria; kingdom Pseudomonadati; phylum Pseudomonadota; class Betaproteobacteria; order Burkholderiales; family Burkholderiaceae; genus Cupriavidus; species Cupriavidus sp. 05N39. The sequence continues at coordinate 21,931 of NZ_JBFTNE010000094.1, read as the reverse complement.
CAGGAGCGTGGGGTGGACATCGCCCGCAAGATGGTCGCCGCCGGGCGGGGGCAGCCGGTCGACGCGCTGCGCGCGCAAGCCCAGGCGGAGACCTTGCGGGCCAGCCTTCCGCACTTCAAGGCAGAGCAGGAGAGGGCCGCATACCGGCTGGCCGTCATGCTGGGCAAGCCGCCGGCCGCGCTTCCTGTGGCAGAAGCGGAGTGCCACGAGGAACCGAAGCTGCGCCAGGCGATTCCGGTGGGGGATGGTGCTGCGCTGCTCAAGCGCCGGCCCGATGTACGGCAGGCCGAGCGCGAGCTTGCATCGGCTACGGCAAAAATCGGCGTGGCCACGGCCGATCTCTATCCGTCGGTCAGCATCGGGGCATCGGCGGGCCTCACGGGGCTGCTCAGCGACCTCGGTACGGGGCAGACCGCTCACTGGGCCCTAGGCCCGATGCTGACATGGAACCTCCCGACCAACGGGGTGCGGCCACGCATTCACCGCATGGAGGCGGGGGCCGATGCGGCGCTGGCGAACTTCGATGGCGTGGTGCTCAAGGCGTTGCAGGAAACCCAAAGCGCGCTCAGCGCCTATACCAGGGAGTTGGAGCGCAACCTCGCCCTGAGGGCGGCACGGGACAATGCGAGCGAGGCGGCGCGGCAGAATCGGCTCCTGTACCAGGCCGGCCGCGCGCCCTATCTGTCCAGCCTCGACGCAGACCGTACGTTGGCCGGTTCTGACGCGGCCGTGGCGGCGTCGGATAGTGAGGTGGCGATCGACCAGATCAATCTCTTCCTGGCCCTGGGTGGCGGATGGCAGAATAGCCCGGACGTAACGAAGTGAAAAACTCGTCCCGCCTTCCGGCAAGGACCAGCGCACTGCCAAGAGTAACGCATGGAGATTTGCGCGGCCCTCTTTTGCGAGAGAAATTCAGCCACCAGTAACAGGCGGGAAGAAAGCGATCTCGCTTCCGTCGAGTAGCGGGAAGGCACTATGCCGGACCGCATGGTCGACGGCTACCCGTACGGGGCGATCGTCCGAAAACGCGTCTTGAAGCGCTGGCCGTGTCTGCGCAAGCCATTGTTTGAGGCTGTCGACCGTGAGCGAATCCGCATCAACATGGACTACCTCTTCGGAGACCCCTACGGTCTCGCGGATACTTGCAAAGTACTTGATTGTTAGCCTCATCTTTTTACCTTATGCATAAGGGTTAAAGCTGACCATGGGAATACCTAGCCGCCGACCAGCGACATGCGGACAGTCGGATACGACTTCTTTCCGTTGCTGGCCAGTCTCTCGGTACGTAGCTCGGAATAACGGTCGTCTCGTCGCTCCCAGCGTGAGCGAATCGCATCACGCAGCGCCTCTGGCGAGGTGGATTCGGTGARCCACTGCCGCAGGTCGACGCCTCGCTCAGCAAACAGACACAAGAACATCCGACCATCGGCGGAGACCCGCGCCCGCGTGCAGTCGCCACAAAACGGCTTGGAAACGCTCGAAATGAACCCCACTTCACCGCCGCCATCGGTGTACAAAAAGCGTTGCGCCGTATCGCTGCCGCGAAATCCCGGACGAGGAACCAGGGGATATGCCTGCGCAATGCGGTCCCTTACGTTTTCCGATCTCAGGACACGCTGCATGGACCATGACTCGGCACCACCCACATCCATGAACTCAATGAAGCGCGGGGTCACACCGCTATGCCGGAAGTATTTTGCCAGTGGGAGAATCTGACTATCATTGACGCCCTTTTCAATAACGGTATTGACTTTGACGGTATCGATCCCTGCGTTCCGGGCGGCCTCTATGCCGTCCAATACCTTGCCGACAGGGAAGCCGACGTCGTTCATGTGCCGGAAGACCGCGTCATCCAGGCTGTCAAGGCTGACGGTTACTCCGGCCAGGCCAGCATCCTTTAATGCCCGCGCCTTCGCAGCAAGGAGTGTGCCGTTTGTGGTCAGCACGATCTCGACGGGCCTTCCATCAGGGGTGGTAAGCCGTGCAAGCGCTTCGACGAGTTTCTCAATATCCTTGCGCAAGAGCGGTTCTCCGCCAGTTAGCCGGACCTTTTCGACGCCCAGACTGACGAACCCTTTGGCAATCGAGACCATCTGCTGGAAAGAAAGCCGGGATCCCGCCTTCAGGAAAGGATAATCCTTTGTGTAGATCTCCTTTGGCATGCAGTAGGTGCAGCGGAAATTGCACTGGTCAATCACCGATAGGCGCAGGCTCTTGAGCGGCCGTTGCAGCTGATCCAGGCAGACAGGCATGCGCGTCGATATGGCATCGARGGCAGAGGGGCTCTCAAACAGAAAGGGATCTTGGACTCCAGCCTTAGCGTCTGTACTCACTTTAATGTCCTTTACGCCGCGCATGGCGTTGTCTTGTCAGCCGGTGATTTGCCGGGATGCATCGAAGGGGCCGGCAGGGCACTTGCGACTTCTACTTGACTGGGAGCATAGCGGTGACGGCCTGTTGGCCCCGCATACAGTGGACTACGCGTTGTAGCAGTACAGTTCCGGGCGGCTCCGCCGGTCGGATCGCTAGTGCGGGTCGGGGATGTCAGTCGCTTGCGCCGTCGCAGATGGCCGGCAGGGATGAGCGAAGAGGAGCCGGAGCCGCTTGGAGCGGCAAGCCCGATATCTCGGTGCGAAGAAGGCTGCCTAGGGTGCTCCGCACGCGGCTCTGCGTCGATTCCACCTGTCTAACCCACTACACAACGGTGTAGCTGGAGCGATTGCTGGATCGCGGTAGACTTTAAACGTCACACCTGGTCAGGCGAAGGGACAACGGATCCGCATCCCTGAAACCTCTTGTTGCAGATACCTGAATGTGATTGGCGACATTATCCGCGGAGAAAATGTGATCCGAGAGTACATCGAGGCGCGAGAAGCGCTCGCGAGCCATAAGTTCTTCTTTGACCTCCAGCCGATAGTGAGACTACCGGATGGCGGGACCTTCGGCTATGAGGCATTGCTTCGCCGCAAGACTGGAGATACGGTGCTGCGTGCCGCCGATTTCCTGGAGGTATTCGAGGCGGAGGCATTGGCCAATCAGATTCAGGCGCAAGCGCTACAGGCGCTGGATCCATACACCGTCGGTGAGCGTTGTTTCCCATTGAGTATCAATGCCACGCCCAGGCAGCTATGCAGTTCGGCCTTTCGCGAGCAGTTGCTGGAATTTGCCGCGAGGAACGATATCAAACCAAGCCTGATCGAGATCGAGGTGACGGAACGGACGCTGCTCTCTGCCATTGACGGGGCGGCGGAGGCCATGGGCCGCCTGCATCGGTGTGGCTTCAGGATTTGTATCGACGACTTCGGTGTCGGCTTCTCTTCTTTGCTATATCTAAAGCTCTTTCATTTTGATTGCATAAAGATAGATAGAGCGTTCATTGTGGATATTGTGGAGAACAAGCGAAGCCAGGATATCGTGGAAGTGATATGCGGATTGGCTGCGCGATTTGGCGCCAACGTCGTTGCGGAGGGTATCGAAACCGGTGCGCAGCGTGAGATCGTGACCGCATGTGGTGTTGGTTTCGGGCAAGGCTATTTATTCGGGAAGCCCAGGCCGCCATGCATGCTCTGGCCCGGGTTTCCATAGGCACTGGGAAGTGTCGCGTAGCCGCACGAACGGGAAGATCCGGAAGATGAACCTCGGTGCGGGTGCGGGCGTCGCACTTGCACCTTCTCTGAGAGATCGTGACGACTTCCTGTCGTGGCTCCTTGCTGGCGCCAGCTGTGCTCTTTGGGAGAGGGCTCGTCTGTAACTGATGGCGCAAGGCAACCCCTATACACTGCCTCCGGAGCCATGAAGGATGCGTATCGCGGTCCATGCGTGGAAGTTTGATTTTTTGCAGGTGCGGTAACGCTTGTTCGGACGTATGATTCATCTTAAGCAGAACTCCGTTGATGATGGTTTAGCGGATATTCACACAGAGATTCTGGCAAATATTGATCGGTCCAGTAAGATCCAGGACATTTGTGGAAACCTGGAACGTTCCACCCGTCTTCTCGGATTCACGCATTTCCACCTGCAGTACAACCTGTATGTGACGGGGAGGGAGTCTTCGGTTGGAAGCCTGACAAACCTCTCGAACGGGCGAAATCTGACTTTGCAGGATTACAGCCCGGTGCTTGCAACGCTTGCGAGCGAGGCACTCGATTCATTGGTGCCCATGCTATGGGCCGGACCTATCCAGTTGCAGAGAGAGAGCCCGGATCTCTCACTTCCGGCGGACTCGACAATGGGCGCGGCAATCATATTGGCCGTGCATACGCCACGAGGGACCGGTGGATTCCTTGCTCTGTTGAGCGCGCGGCCGCTCAATGCGGAAGGCCCGGAATTTCGCAACGCTAAACTGTACGGTCCGGCCATTGCGCAGCGTACCGTCAATTCCGTCAAGTCCATCCTGTTCTCGTCGAAGAATTTTGTAGTGGGTTTGACCGCCCGTGAGATAGAGACCCTGAGGTGGGTTGCCGCGGGGAAGACTTCCTGGGAAGCGGGGAGGCTTCTTGGCATTACAAAGCACGGCGTGTCGCACCACATGCGTAATGTGATGAGAAAGTTGGAAGTTTCGAGCAGGCTTCAGGCAGTGCAGAAGGCGATTGCGCTGGGGTTGCTCACAACACGATGGTGGGACTAGTGCCATGGGTACTCATGGACCCGGCGGGGGTCCTGCACTGCCGGCCACCTCTCGCACGGGCCGGCCAGGACGACGACGTGCGGCTCCCCGTATATGGAAATTCCCCCGGTGTCCTATACTTTAGGCGCGCAACGGGATGTGGCTTGGACGCGGTGTTTGCCTGCGTCGTGAGATAACGGCACAGGGCGTTGGACTTTCATCTCACTGCGTTTTCAGTTTGAGGGGATCGACATGTTTCTTTATGAGAAATTGCCATTATTTGTGTTTGAGATAGAAGCGTGCGAAAACCTCAAATACGTACCCATGTGCGTCCGGTTCAATCTGGATTTTTATGGATACACATTCTCTCTTGCGGAGTGGCAGGCCCTTCCTCTCGACGCGCGTGAGATGCTCGCGGGTTTCCCGGCGGCCACGGATGGGAAGGAGAGCGGTTTCGTGTCGGAGCTTCAGCGCCTGGTCCAGCAATATCTGAACAAGACGCCGGAGAAGTTCACGCCAGATCCGGGCTCTCCATGGCATCAGGTATCTGCGATTCCTGACGCCATCCTGACGCAATTCTCCCTGGTCGAATTGGCACCGATGACTCCCGACGTCTGGTCCGGGTTATCGCTTCTCAAGCGATATGTGCTGACAAAGTTGTCCGCGCGCGGCGTCAAGAACCACTGCTTTGTTCCTGCGCTGCTTGAGTTTGGGCTTGTCAGGTCAAAGATACCGGACTGATTGGCGCCGATTTGCCCGACGCCAGAATCACCGCTTTTCAGGCAGGCATGCTGTCTGCGGGAGCCGAACTGTGGCCCGGCGGCGCCGAGGGGCCGGTTCGATCCATTCCGGCGAGTTGGATCGAGCCTGGGAGAACGGATGCAGCATGGCTGATGTCCGCCAGGGGAGCGGGCGGGCCATTGGCACGTGCGCCGTCACTGAACGGATCGCGGGAGCGGTCGATGCGCGCACCATCGGTGAAGGGATCTCGCTTGCCCCGGTGCAAGTCATAGCCGTACTTGTCGCCGGGGAATGTGCTGTCCCTCGGCGCGGTGGCTTGAGCTGGCAAAGCAGTCATGGCGCTCGCGCACACGAGTGCGGTAGAGAGTAGCGTTTTCAGTAGCGCGGTTTGCATGGTTATCTCAATTCAATCAGGAAGAGAAAGGCAGCAGGTATGGCGACCGGTGTCTCTGACGCTCGGTGCAGATGCAGAGTCGGCATCTCGGTCTGCGGTCGCTAACCTGATGTTTTTGCAGTAGGGAGGTGGCAGCGTGTCATGCGGCCTTCTGTGGAGTGCCGGAGGCGGTTGTGCTACCTGAAAATTGGGACGGCTTTTGATTTTGATGCTGCTTGGACTGTATCGCCGCGGCGCGCGCGCGCTCGATGACGGTCCAGTCCGGACCTGCGATTGCTGACAGCGACGAGGCAAGAGCAGCAGCTCCGGCGAGTGCAAGGAATAGCGGTTTGATGCTAGGTTTCATTTTGATGCTTAGGTTTCAGTATGTATACCTGGAATCGAGGATATTGGCTTTGCGAGCAATTCGCCAATATGACTTCCGATGAAGTGACAGCCCGTTACTGTCAGGCAGCCTGCTCGCTATTGTCGGATGCGTTTGCCGGAGGTGCCGAGACACCGGTGCGGTCACGACCGGCGACGCTAAAGGTCTTGTCGGAGGTGTTCACGGCCTGGCTGCGGGCGCCATCGGTATAGGGGTCACGGGCAGTACCGATCCTGGCTCCGTCGGTATAGGGATCGCGGGCGTCGTCAACCCGGGCGCCGTCGGTGTACGGGTCACGAGTGCCTACATGCAGGTTGTAGCCGGATTCATCTCCGGAAAAGGTACTGTCCTTCACGGTAACGGCGCCTGCCTGGGCCATCGAAAGGAGTGCCGTGCCAAGAATGGTGGCGGAAAAAAGCGTCTTGATCAGTTTGTTGCTCATGGTATTGCCCTCTATCTGTTTTTTAAAAGAAACGTATCGGAAAGGCGCATCCCATGTGGCTTGCTTGATCGGGACACCGTTTGTTCTTGCGCTTTCCGTGGACTGAATATTAGTAGGCGCGGAAGCTTGTCAACGCGTACACCTTGCCCGAAGAAAAAGAAGCACAGTCCTCTGGAATGAGGCCAAGGCCCATGGAGGGGCGACTGCTAGCGCACGCGCGGGGGCGCGGCATGACGATCGGCGGGACTTTGGCATCGGGCGGAGTGCCACGTGCCCCCGTTTGGTCGCATCCGTGTCAATGCAATCGTGAAGGTCGCCAGGGGATATCTTGATCTGCTTGAGGATCGCTTGGACTGTGCCGATGCAGAAGCTGACTAGCTACTAGCTACTAGCCGGAAGTGCGGTTGGGGGCATATCATGGGTCGCGCTCGCTAGCGAGCCTGCATTGGGCGTGCGCCATCTGTGCTCCAACGTGGCGTTAGCTTCTGTAGTCTATCCCTGCCAGTGCGGAAACTATTATCGTGAGTGGGCGCAGGTTGCGCATTGTTGAAGAGGCGAGCAGATGTCAGCGATTAAAAGAAATATCGGAGAAGATACCAATCCTATCGGGGCGGAAATTGCGGGCGATGATGTTGGCATGGATCCCATACTTGCGGAACTGCTGGCACAGCTTTGGTGTGCCGCACAGGGTGCTCCTGAAAAGCGGTGGTCGTTGGCGAAACTAAGCAAACAAAGCGGGATGCAGATGAGTACGCTTCGTCGGTATCTCACCGAGCTCTCAGCTGCGGGCATTGTTGATGTGCTGGTTCGCGAAGACGGAACCGGTATTGCAAGCCTCACTGGCAGCGGGAAGGAACTGTGCGCATTGGCCTTCATGTAGCTTGGGAGGGCAGGCGCCGTCTGAGCCGAGGTTGTTCGAGGCTGTAGGGCGGTGATCGGGACGATAGCCCATGCAGCATCAAGACGGCCTGGCGCTGACATCCTGCTGCAAAAAGCACCGAGCCGGCGAATTGTTCGCCACGCTGCGCGGCAGCATCCTTTTCGTCCCTCATGCTTGACTAAGCATATAGAGCATCCCCCACGTAAGTGGGGACTCCGCAACCGAATTCGGCTTTGCCCCGGCTCCAATTTGGGATAACGTTGTAGAGACAGGTAAAACAGCACCGCGCAACTCGGCGCGCCCCGGCGGCGGCCCTGCGGTAGCCTGTTGATACCATTGCCGCTTGATCGCTCAGGTCCGCAGTTCACACGTCACGTTCCGGGGGGAAATCGTGTGCGCAAGCTACTGACGCAATTGCTGCGTCCGTTCGGACGCATCAGTACGACCGCCATTGCACCTGGCGCGCCGCCGCTTGGCCTGCTTAGCACGATCGTCGTGCATTCGCTCTACACAGACTTGCTGGAAAGCATGCGCGCCCGCGATTCAAGAGCGGCACCGACGATATCGTCCAGCAGATCGATACGCGTTCCGGCTCTACACCGACGTCCCGCGCAAGGAGGCAACTCAGCCGTTCGGAGGGCTGCGTTGGCTCACTATTCTCTCCGCCGACGTCCGGGCCATGGCGCGCCCGCAACACTACCTGAAGGGTGCGGTGCCTGCGGCCGGGCTGATCAATACCACGCTGTTGGGGCCCCGCCCACTGGCACCCACTTTTAGCGATGGCCGGGCGTGCGTGCAGAGGCTGCGGGATCGGTTGAGAAGTGCCGAGCCGACTGACTGACTGACTGACTGACTGACTGACCATAGGCGCTTTCGTGGCACCCCGCCCACGCCCGGGCGGGGCGCCGTTCTGCCGGAGACGATGCGATGATAGATGCATTGCTGTTCAGCAAGCCGTTTACTTTCCTGGCCTGTCCACCGATAGCGGAACTCAAGGAAGCCATCGATGCGCTTAACGCGCTGCCGGGACATTCGCGCTGGCTCAATGACGAAGACACCATCCGTCGCGTTCATGTGCCTGCCTTTGTCGAGCAGAGCCGCCAGGCCCTGGAGGCGCTTGTTCCCGGCAGATCCCTCATGGTCGATAGCCTCTCCGAACGGATTCGGCACGCACCGCGCGTGCTACAAGAGTTGCGCGAGCACGGCCCCGAGGTGGCAGCTGCCGCTCACTCCTACTTCTACTGGCGCTACTCGGCCGACGTGCTCGGACGGGCGCAGGGCATTCCGCGCAGTGCGCTGGAGCGTCAGTTTGGCAGGGTGGCGGCTCGCGATGGGTCGCACAAGATCATCTGGGACTGTCCATGTTGCGATCAGCCGGCGCGATACCAGGTTGATGGGCTACTTGCCATCCAGCGCCCGTCGCGCCAGGGCGGCTTTGCGCTCGAATGCGATCATTGCGGGCATCAGGAACGGGTGTATGCCGGATTTCTGCATTACGGGCGTCTCCAGTGCCAATGCGCCGCGTGCAAGAGCTATGTTGGCATTCTTGCGTATGACATGGCCAGGGCCGCGCGAAAGCTTGCTGAGAATATCGAGAACTACGCCTGGATCCAAGCCGCCGAGACCCTTGCCGAGATCGAGGAATACAAGGACGAGTCCCTGCAGATTCTCTACCGCCGGGCTAGCCCGTCACGCAATGCCGGTTCCTTCGCAGTGGAAGTCACGTCTGGCAGGCACGAATCGATGGCCGCCATTCTAGCGAGCCTGGACCCTGGCCTGGAAGGCAGCATTGAGAAGAATCCCAGGGGCTGGGCATTGCTGTGCGAACTGCTGCGCGAAGGCGTGGTTGACGCGGAATGCCTGATCTACCAGGAAGCCGACCGCGAGCGCGTCGCGCTGCAGCTCTCACTGCTGGAAGAGCCTTCCCCCACAACGGAGGGATTGCCGCAGAAAAATCTTGAAACTGTGCTGCAAGGATATCAGCCCGCATCTCGCGAGTCCTTCGTGGCATGGCTGAAAGCAAGCATGCAATTGGGGCTTTTCACCAGCAAATTCTGTACTGCGGTGGAGGTCACCTGGAGACCCAATGTGCAGCGCTGCGAACTCGTTGCCAGCAACCAGGGCGGCCAGCCCCGCGAGCTTCCGGACGATGCGACGCCGAGATCGGCCGCAACCTTCGCAGCGTCTTCGAAACGAGCGCCTCACGCCGACGCCGAAATCGAAGCGGTGACGCTACTGAGATCACTGGGGTACATCATTGTGGCGCCTGCGGTAATCGAAGCGCATGGCTACTCCAGGCTGGAGGAATGCACGCCACTCAACAAGTAGCCCCGCGTAGCATGCCTTCTGCTGCCAATTCTCATTGGAGGCCGGGAGCCAAACAACATCGTCGACCAGGATCATCGGGCCGGCAAGCGCGCCACCCGGCCGATACGTTTTAGCTTCCGCATATATCGGCAGAAAACGGGGCAATGCCGCTGTGCGATGCGAGGGGTGATAAGGAACACGGAGGGAGACGATATTCTTCATGTCGCCTGTCGATACCGCGTGTCCTCGATCGTCTAAGCTTTGATGCGGCGCGCGTTGCGATCCGCAGGCCGGGCCGGAGCGCTGGTCCGCCAAAAGACATGGCATTCACGGAGAGGCACGTATGTCCAGGTTACGAGTTCACTGCTTTTCGGTTTCCATTGATGGCTACGGCGCCGGCCCAAGCCAGAGCCTGGCGGATCCGCTTGGCGTGGGAGGCACTGCGTTGCATGAATGGGCCATCGCCACGCGCACGTTCCGGCACATGTTCGGCGGCGATGGCGGTACGACGGGCGTGGATGACGATTTCGCGGCGCGCGGATTCAGCAACGTCGGTGCCTGGATTATCGGTCGCAATATGTTCGGTCCTGTCCGTGGTCCATGGCCCGACGATCTCTGGAAAGGATGGTGGGGACCCAATCCGCCTTACCACACCGAGGTCTTCGTGTTGACCCACCATCCCCGCAAATCGGTCTCGATGGACGGCGGCACAACCTTTCATTTCGTCACCGAAGGTATCCATGATGCGCTGAAGCAGGCGAGGGATGCGGCACGCGGGCGAGACGTACGGCTTGGCGGAGGCGTAGCGAGCGTGCGGCAGTATCTGCGCGCCGGCCTGGTGGATGAGCTGCACCTGGCCATGGTGCCGGCCGTGCTGGGCGCCGGAGAGCCCCTGCTGACCGGTATCGATCTCAAAGGCCTGGGCTACGAATGCACCGAGCATGTGGGAACGCCGGTGGCGATGCATGCCGTTCTGACGCGGCGGGCCGCCGCGGCACCCGCGGCGTGACCGGATCAACGTCCGGGAAGTTTGTAACAAGAGGGCAAGTCCTGTCGATCCGCGGGCTGTCCACGCGTCGTGCCAGTGCGGGGACGACCGGTTCGGCCCTGTGATCGCCAAGCTAACAGCGAAAGGACTCCATATGACCCAAGCCATCGCATACCTCGCCTTCAACGGCAATTGCGCCGAAGCCATGCGCTTTTACGAGCAAGCCCTCCGTGGCAAGCTCGAAGTGCTGATGAGTGGCGCTGACTCACCCATGGCCGACCAGATCCCGAAGGAGTTCGCCCATCGCATCCTGCATGCACGGCTCGTGCTGCCTGGCGGTGGCACGCTTTTCGGGGGAGATTGCCCGGCGCACCTGCCCTATGAGGGCATCAAAGGGGTGTCCATCGCGGTCGACTATGCGACCACCGCGGAAGCGGAGCAGGTCTTTGCTGCCCTCGCCAGCGGCGGCCAGGTGACCATGCCCATGCAGCCGGCCTTCTGGGCCAGGCGCTGGGGCATGCTGACCGACAAGTTCGGCACCCCGTGGATCGTCAATGGTGAACCGCTGCCAGTCTGAGGTGGCTGACGAAGCACAGGGCGTGTGTATGTGCCAATGGCGCGCGTGGCTTGCGGGTTTGCGCGCGTCATGAGCCTGCTTCCACTTGCCCCGGCACGCATGGCTTCCTATGCCGGCACCAGCGCCAGGAGCAGAAGCAGCAAATTGAGGGCGATCAGCGCAAACAGGACGAGTCTGGCCGCCGGTACGGGCGCGTGCGGTGCGTGGTCTCTCGGGAAGCCGCCGTGCCGTTTGCGCGTCCGCCGGTAGGCCAGGCCCACACCGATCACGCCAGCGCAAGCCAGCGCGCCAAACGAGCCCCTGGCGACGGGAGATGGCTTGCTTGCGACCGGCATCACCGGAGGCTTCACCGGCAAATTCCGCAGCGAAGTGTCGGTCGTGGGGGCGCGTACGGCCTGTTCCGTGCTGCGTTGCGTCACGTTCAGCGGAGCTTGCGCTTGCGAATTCTGCCTGGGCGGCAAAGACACAACGACTTCGCCACGCCTTGGCTTGCCGCGAGCCTCGATATTCTGCGGCTTTTCCGCAAGCGGCATGGCGACGCGCTCCTTCGGTTGAGCGCCGACTCGCGTGGACTTTCTCTGCGCGGCGTACCTGTGCCATTGCGCGAAGACATCGTCCATGCAGGTCACCGAGTCGCAGGCGTCGCGCTTTTTGCGCCACGCAACAATATCCGCTTGGCGAATCGCGCCATGCCGCAGCAGCCTCTGCTGCTCGGCGTAGATGCGGTCGTATCCTATGGAGAGGAGTGCGTAATCGCAGATCAGGGAATCCGCGGGCGGGCGGCGATTGCCCGTTTGCTTGGCGCATGGCTGCCCGCCTGCCACCGTGTCTTCGCAGCTGGCCGAGGCTCCCCGGCGGGCTGCCTTGCAAACGATGTCAGACGCCTGCGCGCCTTCAGTGGAGCAAAGACCCAATGCGACGAGGATGGCCAGGCGGCTCATGATCCTGTTCATCGTGTCTCCTCATGGAAGTGGCGACTTCGCCTCTGAGGTTCAACCTGGATGAGATTTGCATTGTGCGACAACTTCACGGCCGCTGCACGTGCGGTGCCACACGTTCTCCGCGACGGTCGGGCGCCTCATCCCGGTGGTGCCGTCGGCTCGATTGGCGCCCATACCTTCCATKGCGTCCGGACTAGTCCGTTCTGGCCAAAACCCGATCCGCATTCCCGGCGTATAATCGCCTGCGCTGCGGGCCAAGGCCCGCAGCAGCGTTCTCAGGGCGGGGTGAAAGTCCCCACCGGCGGTGATGGCGATTGATTCGCATAAGCCCGCGAGCGCCCGGCTTCCCCAAGGCCGGGGTCAGCAGATTCGGTGTGATTCCGAAGCCGACGGTCATAGTCCGGATGAAAGAGAATCGCGACGTTCATGCCTCTGCCCGGAAGCGGCGGGGGCGCGGGCTCGTGCGCCCTGATTCTGGTAACCCCTGCTAAAAGGCAACCCATGAATCAGCCCTACTCCTCGTTTCAACAATCCGCTGCCGGCCTGCCGGACCCGCGGCACACTCCCGCTGCCAACCGCTTTGCGTTTATCCATGCCCAGTGGCATGCCGATATCGTCCATCGCGCACGCGACGCCTTCCTCGCGGAAATGGCCGCGCAAGGCATTTCCCGCGATGTGATCGATGTGTTCGAAGTCCCCGGTGCATTCGAGATTCCCTTGCACGCCAGCAAACTGGCCGCTACCGGGCGATACGCTGCGATCGTGGCGAGCGCCTTTGTGGTCGATGGCGGCATCTACCGCCATGAGTTCGTTGCCGATGCCGTCATCGGCGGACTGATGCGCGTGCAGCTGGACACAGAAGTGCCGGTCCTGTCGGCGGTGCTTACGCCGAAGGATTTTCACGAACACGAAGAGCATCGCCGCTTCTTCAGCGAACATTTCGTAGTGAAAGGCAAGGAAGCGGCCCAGGCCTGCGTCAAGACCGTTGAAAGCCTTGGCAAGCTGGTAGCCTAACTGCGCACATGACTTTGCCCGGCCAGCACGGCGGCGCCGCGCTGGCCGGGCAATGACATCACCGGGTAGCACCCGGCCGGCCCGCTTTTACTTCAGGTCGCTGAATGTCTTCCCCTGCGCGGCCAGGTCCACCAACAGTTTCGCCGGCCTGAAATCCGGGCCAAGTGTGGATTCGAAGCGCCTCAGCGTGGCCAGTACCTTGTCCAGGCCAATGGTGTCGGCATAGCACATCGGACCGCCGCGATACACTGGCCAGCCATATCCGTTGACCCACACCACGTCGATGTCCGACGCGCGGATGGCCTTGCCTTCCTCAAGGATCTTCGCGCCTTCGTTGATCATCGTGTAGACACAGCGCTCGAGGATTTCCTGCTCCGAGACGACGCGGCTCGTCTTCCCCTGTTTGGCGGCGAAGTCGCGGATGATCTGCTCGACCACGGGCGAGGGTTTCGCGTTGCGCTTCTCGTCGTAGTCGTAATAGCCCGCGCCGGTTTTCTGGCCGCGGCGGTCCATCTCGCACAGGATTTCACGCAGCGTCGAGCTGCTGCTCTTCTCACGGATCCAGCCGAGGTCCAGGCCGGCCAGGTCGCTCATGGCGAACGGGCCCATCGGGAAGCCGAAGTTGTAGAGCACGCGGTCGATATCCCACGGCAGCGCGCCTTCCAGCACCAGCTTCTGCGCTTCGCGCTGACGCTGCGCGAGCATGCGGTTGCCGACGAAGCCCGGGCAGACGCCGACCAGCGCGGCGATCTTGCCGATCTTGCGCGCCAGTTCCATGGACGTACGGATCACGGGCCTGGACGTCTTGTCCCCGCGCACCACTTCCAGCAGCTTCATGACGTTGGCCGGCGAGAAGAAATGCAGGCCGATCACGGATTCCGGGCGCGACGTGGCGCAGGCGATCTCGTTGACGTCGAGCGCGGACGTGTTGGTGGCAAGGATCGCGCCGGGTTTGGCGATCTTGTCGAGCTTGCCGAAGATGTCCTTCTTCACGTCCATGTTTTCATAGACGGCTTCGATCACCAGGTCGGCGTCGGCCAGCTGGCCTAGATCTAGCGTGGGGGTCAGCAGCGCCATGCGCTTGTCCACATCGGCGGCCGTGATGCGGCCCTTCTTTGCCGTGTTGTCGTAATTGGCGCGGATGGTGCGCACGCCGCGATCGAGTGCTTCCTGCGCGGTTTCCACGATGACGACGGGAATACCGGCGTTGAGCATGTTCATGGCAATGCCGCCACCCATGGTGCCGGCGCCGATGATGCCGACCGTCTTCACGTCGATGGTGGGGGTATCCGCGGGGATATCCGGCAGGTTCCAGACCTGGCGCGAGGCGAAGAAGTAGTAGCGCTGCGCGGCCGATTGCGTGCCGTTCATCAGTTCGAGGAAGAGCTTGCGCTCCACCTTCATGCCTTCGTCGAACGGCAGGTTGACCGCGGCCTCGATGCAGCGGATGTTGTACTCGGGCGCTTCGAACCCGCGGAACTTGCGGGCGTTGGCCTTGCGGAACTCGGCGAACAGCTCGGGCCTGCCGCGCGCGGCTTCCACTTTCTCATTGAGGTCGCGCACCTTGCGCAGCGGCCTTTGCTCGGCGTTGATGCGCCTGACGAAGGCAATGGCGTCGGCGCGCAGCGCGGCGTCGTCCGTGACCAGGTCGAACAGCCCCATCTCGGCAGCCGCGGCGGCCCCGACGTGCATGCCGGACGTCACCATCTCCAGCGCCTTGGCGGGTCCGACGATGCGGGGCAGGCGCTGGGTGCCGCCGGCGCCGGGCAGCAGCCCCAGATTGACTTCGGGCAGGCCGCATCTGGCGGACCTGGCGGCCACGCGGTAGTGGCAGACCAGCGCGACTTCCAGCCCGCCGCCGAGCGCGGTGCCGTGGATAGCCGCGACCACGGGCTTGGGCGAGTTCTCGATCGCGGCCTGCACGTCGGCCAGCGACGGGCCGGACGGCGGCTTGCCGAACTCGGTGATGTCCGCGCCGGCGATAAAGGTCTTGCCGGCGCAGGTAAGGACAATGCCCTTGACCTTGCTGTCGGCGATGGCAAGCTCGACGCCCTCCAGGATGCCGGTGCGCACGGCAGCCGACAAGGCGTTGACCGGAGGGGAGTTGAGCGTGAGGACGGCGATGTCGCCTTCAATGGTGAGATCGGCGACGGCGTTGACGGCTGTCATGTGGGTTGGCTCCAATTGGTCTGCGTAGGTGACTTGATACCGGTGGCTACCGCCGTCCCTAGAAGATTTCGAACAGGCCGGCGGCGCCCATGCCGCCGCCGATGCACATCGTCACCACGCCGAACTTCGCGCCGCGGCGCTTGCCTTCCAGCAGCAGGTGGCCGCTCATGCGCGCGCCGGACATGCCATAGGGATGGCCGATGGAGATCGCGCCGCCCGATACGTTCAGGCGCTCGTCCGGAATGCCAAGCGTATCGCGGATATGCAGTACCTGGCTGGCAAAGGCTTCGTTCAGTTCCCAGATGCCGATGTCGCCCATGGACAGGCCGTGCTGTTTGAGCAGCTTGGGGATCGCGAAGACCGGGCCAATGCCCATCTCGTCCGGATCGCAGCCGGCCACGGCCATGCCGCGATAGGCGCCCAGCGGCTGCAGGCCACGGCGTTCCGCTTCCTTCGCTTCCATCAGCACCATGGCCGATGCGCCGTCGGACAGCTGCGACGCGTTGCCGGCGGTGATAAATGCGCCTTCCGCGACGCGCTGCCCGTTCTTGAACACGGGCTTGAGCGCCTGCAGGTCGGCCAGCGTGGTACCTGGGCGATTGCCTTCATCCCTGGCGAGCGTGACCTGCTTCTCGCTGACCGCGCCGGTCGCCTTGTCCGTGACCAGCATCGTCGCCGTCATCGGCACGATCTCGGCGTCGAAGCGGCCGGCTTCCTGGGCTGCGGCCGTGCGTTGCTGCGATTGCAGGGAATAGGCATCCTGGGCCTCCCGGCTTACGCCATAGCGTTGCGCCACGATCTCGGCGGTTTCCAGCATCGTCATGTAGATCTGCGGCAGCGTCTGGACCAGTTGCGGATCCTGCGCCCGGTAGCGATTGATCTTGTCGTTCTGCACCAGCGAGATCGATTCCAGCCCGCCGCCCACCGTCACCTGCATGCCGTCGACGATGATCTGCTTGGCCGCGGTGGCGATTGCCATCAGCCCGGATGCGCACTGCCGGTCCATCGACATGCCCGGCACGGTGACGGGAAGGCCGGCGCGCAACAGTGCCTGGCGCGCGATGTTGCCGCCCGTCGAGCCTTGCTGGACCGCGCAGCCCAGGACCACGTCGGCAACCTCGGCCGGGTCGATGCCGGCGCGCCGCACGGCATGCGAGATGGCGTGGGCGCCAAGCTCCTGCGCCTGGGTGTTGTTGAATGCGCCGCGATGGGCTTTGCCGATCGGCGTACGCGCGGTGGATACGATGACTGCTTCACGCATTTGAAGTCTCCTGTGCGTTGAGGTCTGGGAATGCATTATTTAATGCACTATTCAATGCTCATTCATGACGATGGGACACATCCCTGGCGATGGCGAGGAATCTCTCCAGGTCGTCGCGGATCTGCTTCTTGTTGTACTTGCCTACGCTGGTCTTCGGGATGTCCCGCGTGATGGCCACCAGCTTGGGCAACATCCACCTGGTGATCTTTCCGGTAGCAACGCCATGCACCTTCAGGAACTCGATGACGCTGTCCTCGGTGGCCTCGTAGCCCGCGCGCACGCTGACCAGCGCCATGGGCTTCTCGCCCCATAGCGGATCGGGCACGCCGACCACCGTGGCCTCGTGGACGAAGTCCGCCATCGCGATCAGGTTTTCCAGCAGCACCGTGGGCACCATCTCCGCGCCGCTGCGGATCACGTCCTTCATGCGGTCGGCGATGGTGATATAGCCTTCGGCATCCACCTTGGCGATGTCGCCGGTGTGCAGCCAGCCGTTCTGCCAGAGCTCGGCGCTCTTCTCGGGATTGCGGTAGTACTGCTCGGTCGTCCAGGGCGCGCGCACGACGATCTCGCCGACGGTCTGGTCGTCCTGCGGCACCGGCTTGCCTTGTTCGTCCACGACCTCCACCTCCACGCCGAGGATCGGCAGGCCGGACTTGACGAGCACGGCATCGGTCTCGTCGCGGTCCAGGTGGAGCATGGTCTTCTTGATGAACGAGCCGACGATGGTGGGCGCGGTCTCCGTCATGCCGTAGCCGGAGCTCATGCGGAAGGTGGGGATCAGGGCTTCCAGCTTGCGCTTGAGTCCGAGCGGCAGCGCGCCGCCGCCAACGCTGACGCGCACCAGGCTGCTGAGGTCGTATTTGCCGAGGTCGGGATACTCGAGCAGCATGGCCGCGATGGTCGCGACAATGCCGACCGAAGTCACTTTCTCGCGTTCCACCAGCTCGCAGAAGCCCTGCACGGTGAAGGTGCCGTGCAGCACGATCTTCTGCGCGCTGTAGACCGCGACGAACGGCTGGCCCCAGCCGTGGATGTGGAACATCGGCGTGTTCAGCAGCGGCACCGCGCCTTCGCCCAGGCGCGTGCCCAGGCCATCGGCGATATCGTGGTCCGGCGTGTTGCCGATGGCGAGCTGCGCCATCATGTGGATCGTCAGCAGGTACAACTGGCGGTGCGTAAACGTCGCGCCTTTCGGCTGTCCGGTGGTGCCGGTGGTATAGCACAGCGTGGCGTTGACGTCCTCGTGCAGCGCGGGCCAGTCGAAGGTATCGGCCTGGCGGGCGAGCAGCGTCTCGTACTGGATGATGCCGGGGATCCGTGTCTGCGGCAGCCCCGGCTTGTCCGACATATAGACCACCGTCTCGACTACGTCCCGGATCTGGTCGTAGATGCCCTCCAGCAAGGGCATCAGCGTGTCGTCGACAAAGAGGATCTTGTCGCCCGCGTGCCGGATCGTGTAGATGATGTGCTGCGGCGAGAGCCGGACATTGATCGGGTGCAGCGTGGCACCGATGCCCGTCACGCCGTAGTACAGCTCCAGGTGGCGATGCGTGTTGAGCGCCATCGTTGCGATGCGGTCGCCGGGCTCGCCGGGCGTGCCGGCCCGCGCCTTCAGTTCGCCGCTCAGTCCGTTGGCAAGCTGTGCCACGCGGCGGTACCACTGCATCCAGGTAAAGCGGAAGTACTCCCCGGTGGCCGGGTTGCGGTAGACAACGCCGGTTTCGTTGGGGTACATCCGCACCGGCCGCTTCATGATGGTCGTGAGCAGAAGCGGGTAGTGGGTGCTGAACTCCGGATAGGTTCTGAATTCCATCTTGTCTCCTGGCGATCTCTGCGATCCTGGTGATCCTGAGGCGATATCCCGCTACACACTCCCCTCGCGCGCGGGCCGCGGCCGGCGGCGCGGCTCTTCCACCCGCAGGGCAAGCGCGAAAGCAATGCCCATGACGGCGATGGCGGCAACGAATACGAGCGAGAAGCGCACGCCCTGTGCCAGCAGCCCGCCGAGGACCGGGCCGCATGCCATCATGGTGTAGGTGGCGGTGTCGGAGACGGCCAGCAGCATGGGGCGGTCGCGCCGGTTGCCGAACTCCAGGGCGAAATTGTCCGCGGACAGGAAGTAGCCACCGAAGCCCGCGCCCAGTCCGCAGAAAACCAGCAGGAATGCGCCCAGCCCATCACAGAGCAGCAGCGCGGCGGTCGACACGGCCCAGAGGCCGATGCTGCCCAGGAAAACCAGGCGATAGCCGTAGCGGTCGGCGATGCGGCCCCAGGCGAGGTTGCTGGTGGTCTGCGCCAGCAGATAGGCAATGCTCAGGTAGCCCAGCGTGGCGCCGGACAGCGGGAGGTGGCTGCCGACGTAGATGGCGTAGAACGGCACCGCCATCATGCTGAACGCCACCAGCGCCCGGGCGACGAAGAAGCGCACATAGTGCTTGTCCGCGCGCAACAGGGCAGGAACTTCGCGGATGCGCTGGCGAAAGCCGGACTGCGACCGTACATCGTGCAATACCGGCTCGCGCATCCGCGTCAGCGCGGAGATGCCCAGGCTGGTGAGGACGAACGCCGCCAGGAAGGTGGTGGCATAGCCATTGCCGAACACATTGCCGCCAACGAGGAAGCGCCCGCCGAGATAAGCCACCGCCGCCGCGATCAGGCCGCCGAGGAAATTGCGGAGCGCGCTCAGCATGCCCCGGCGCTCCAGCGGGATGATCTTCGAGGTCAGGTAATTGAAGGTGACGTTCTGGACGCCGTTGAACAGGCCGAACAGCAGCAGGAACACGGCGGCGGCCGTCAGCGCGCCGTCACCGGACAGCAGGAAGGCGGACAGGCCCAGGCCGAGGATCTGCAGGCGGACCAGCCATCCCACCAGGTAGATCAGTGGCATCACGCGCTGGCGATGCTCGATCTGCGTCGCGCCCCAGATGGAGGACATCGCCATGCCCGCGTACTGCGCGGACAGCACGCATCCCACCACCAGCTTGGAGCCGGACAGCAGGTAGATGTACGCCGGCACGAAGGTGGGGGCGGTCACCAGCCGGAATCCGGTCATGCCCAGCATGCCGTGGATCAGGTAGGCCTGGGCGTTGCGCGGCAGGTGCTGTTGCACGTGGGTGCGGAAATGGTGTTCCGCCAGTTCATGCTGCGCGCCGGGGGTGTGCGTTTCATGCAGGGCCGCTCCGGCGCCTACGGCCACCGGCACGGCTTCCGACGCGCATTCCGCTTTCATGCCGGCGAGCCTCCACGCGTGGCCGCCAGCGATGCATATCGATGTAGCGCCTGGTCCAGTTCCACCGGCTCCAGCGAAAGCAGCTCGGTCACCGCCTTCAGCCAGTCCGGGCGCTCACGGGTACAGACCGAGATCGGCTGCGGCGTCTCCGAGTGTTGCGACGCCAGCATCGCGTAGTTGGCGGCATAGCTGGGCGGGCGCACGTCGGTGGCCAGGTCGGCAATGGCGTAAGGGTCTGGCGGACCGGTTCGCGTGGTGTCGACCACCGGGATATACGGATTGCGCGCGGCGGTGCCGCCACCGGCAAGCCCGGGACCGTCGCGCAGGATGGCGCCGCGCACCTGGTCCGGCCGCGCGCCGGCGAGCAGCAAGGCGATATAGCCGCCGAGACCGCGTCCGGCCACGGTCGACGGGCCCAGGTGCTCCAGTGCGATATCCGCGTCCGCCATCAGGAACTCGCAACTGTAGCCGCCGCCACGCGGTATGTCTGACAGCCCGTGGCCCGTGAAATCCAGCGCGTGTACCGGGCCGGGCCATGCCGCGTACTCCGGCGGCAGAGCCTGCGGTGCGCGTTCGCCCAGTCCGTGCAGCAGCAGCAGCGCGGGACCGCTGCCGGACTTGAGCGGATGCAGGGCGAGGCGCAGGCGGTTGTGGCGCAGGTAGACGGTCATGAGCGTAGAAAGCGCAGGATGAGGTCCGCGGTCTCGCGCGGTTGCTCGATATGGATGAAGTGCCCGGTGTCGCGCATCACATGGACCTGGGTCGTGGGCGGGAAATACGGCGCCAGGTCGGCGGCGGTGGCGTCCCATCCCATGGGTTCGCGTTCGGTGCCGAAAATGGCCAGCATGGGAATGGGGAAGCCGGGCAGGCGGTCGGTCATCCAGCGCGCCCGCATGGGGCCGAAGCCGGAGGCGCCGATCACGGGGTCGAGCTTCCAGCGCCAGCCGTCCGCATCCTGCCGCGCGCCCAGCGATGCCAGGTAGCGCAGCCATGCCAGGCTCAGCCGCGGATTCATCCGGGCACGCCGTTGCGCCAGTTCCTCCAACGTGCCGGGCTTACGCAGGAGGCTTGCGCTCTGCCTGCGCGTATCGAGCCAGCGGGTGATGATGGGCGCGGTCATCGACTTCTTCTCGCGCACGGCGCTGTCCGCGTGCGGGTTGCGGAAGGGCAGGCCGTCGATGGCCACGAAGCGGGTGAAGCGATGCGGCAGCGCCTGGATCGCGTGCACCAGCAAGGAGCCGCCCTTGCTGTGTCCGATCGCGATCAGCGGCTCGCGTGTGACCGAGTCGGCCACGGCAAGCAGGTCTCGCTCGTCGGCAACCCAGCTATACAGGTCGGCATGCTCGGAATCTCCGTGGCCGCGCTGGTCGTAGGACACCACGCGGTAGCCGCCATCGGCCAGCAGCGGCGCGAAGGCGTCGAAGGTCCGCGCGAAATCCAGGGCGCCATGCACCAGCAGGATGGGCGTGGCGTCGGGCTCGCCCCATTCATGGACAGCGATGCGGATGCCGTCGGCATTGACGGCGCGCGTGCGGTCCGGTGCGCGGGTGCCAGGGAAGGCCGGGACGGCACAGCGCGCCGCGCCGATGGCTTCACCCTCCATTGTTGTCTCCTCGTTACGCGCCACGGAAAAGGCCAGTGTGTTGCTTTTGGCGGTTTCGTGTTTGCGGTATGTTTTTTGGGAATCCTATCACACTGTCTGTGAATACTAGTGCGGCCGTTTTTTGCGTCACGTGGCAGGGGAGGCCGGACACTCCCTCCATTTTAGGAAATGGAGTATTGACGTTGCCGGGATTGACTTATATAACCAGCTAAGCCGGTATGCATGGAACGCCAGGCAGGATGTAGCAAGCCAGAATATAAAAAAGGTTCTTCAGACTTTCGTGTGGGTAGGTAGTACGCTTTCGCGCATGGCTTGGTAAGGAGGTGTGCGATGGACAGCGTGGAACTGTACCGGCAGCTGCTTGGCGTGACTGCGCCATGGACGGTGGAGCGTGTCGACCTGGACGTGGCGC
>NZ_JBFTNE010000093.1:0-47081 GCF_056397325.1 Cupriavidus sp. 05N39 | reverse complement strand
TGTTGATGGAAGCGGCGATGCAGCGCGCCAACGGTAATATGAGTCAGGCGGCGCGGTTGTTGGGGATTACGCGGCCGCAGTTGGCGTATCGGTGGAAGACGAGGGGGATTCGGGGGGAGGGGGGGTGATTTGGTTGGGTTGGTCGGTGTTTGTTTGAGCGGCGATGGCTATTGCACCCAAGTGCGTACGACATCCCCCTGCGGGGGACGCCGGTCACTCTTCTTTGCTTCGGCAAAGAAGACTAACGAGAAGAAAGCCGACCCTGCCGGGAGCAGAGCAATCGCGGGGGCGAGGGGCGCTGGTTTCGTCGTACGGCCGCAGTTTTGCTGGCATCTGCCGTTACCAGCTTGTAGGGCATCGCAATGGCATGATCCATGGGTTTCGTGGTGATGCCCTTGACCTCGTGTGTGGTGACCATTCCCACATCTGCCGTTACCGGCACGGACCACCACGACACACCACATGCCAATGGTTTCGTGGTGGGGCGGGCGCGGTGGTGAAGGCCTGGGGCATATCACCCGGTGCCACCGCGCCCACGACGGAACCGGACCGCCTGAAACTTCGTGGCCGGCCACTACGCGAGCGACAGACGGCTTGAAGCAAGTGATGTCTGCTACCGGGGGCCTCACCACGAATCCCGGAAGCTGGCAGGATCGTGGCCAGTCAAGCCGGTACCGGCAGAAGCCCGCCGGCACTCTGGGCTGTACGACGAAATCATCGATATTCGAGAGCCTGATGGCTCTGCCCCCGGCAGGGTCGGCTTTCTTCTCGTTAGTCTTCTTTGCCGAAGCAAAGAAGAGTGACCGGCGTCCCCCGCAGGGGGATGTCGTACGCACTTGGGTGCAATAACCATCGCCGCTCAAACAAACACCGACCACCCTCGCAGGGGGATGTCGTATAGCTGTTGGGTGCAAAAACCAACGCCGCTCAAACAAACCGCGCCACCCACCACCCAAAAGCCATTTAATCATTTGATGCAGTCAGCAATCCACACCCCAAGCAAGTGACCAATCCGGTTGTTGCGCCGCATGCGCCCGCAATCCCTTCCCCCTCCTACCTCTAACCTCCCCCCGCCCCCATCACTGTTGCAGCGCCGCAGCCTTACCGCGATTCCGCCGACTCCCCGCAAACCACCGCCCGGCGCGACATTTGATCAATTGATCAAATGTCGCCGCCATCTTCATCAATTGATAGAGCTATGGCGCGGGCATCGCTTCGGGTAAACGCGCAAGCCGGTCCGGCAAGATTCCCAGGATCCCTTGTGCCGTCGTGATTTGCATCCGCTGGCACGCTCTTCGCAATAGAGGCCATACAAGCCAAGCGAAGGAGCAGCGCCATGATCAACCAGTCGGTCCCCTTGTTTGAAGCCACGCCCCGCTACGTCCGCGTCGGCGGTCGCACGCCGGAAGGCTTCGTGCAGTTTGCCTTCAGCGTGTCCGACCCGGAGCTCAACGTCGAGCTGATCATGCCCGAGCCGATGTTCGAGGCTTTTTGCAGCGTCAACCACGTGCGCTTCCTGCCCCCGGAAACTCCGGTGGCCGGCCAGGACGACTGAGCACGCCAAGCCCCGCGCACCCGTTCCCCCCACATAAAAAACAGCAAGACCCAGGAGACCAAAGCGATGCAAGTCGACATTAAGACCCAGCAGATCCAGCCGCTGCGCCAGACCTACGGCCACGTGGCCCGCCGCTTCGGCGACAAGCCCGCCTCGCGCTACCAGGAGGCAACCTACGACGTGCAGTCGGAGGTCAATTTCCACTACCGCCCGACMTGGGATCCGCAGCACGAGATCTACGACAAGCGCCGCACCGCCATCGTGATGAAAGACTGGTACGCGCTCAAGGACCCGCGCCAGTACTTCTACGGCGCTTACGTGACGGCGCGCGGCCGCCAGCAGGACGCCACCGAGAAGAGYTTCGCCTTCGTGGAGAAGCGCGGCTTGCTGCAGGCGCTGCCCGCCGAATGGCAGGACCGCCTGGCCGACGGCCTGCTGCCGCTGCGCCATGTGGAGTGGGGCGCCAACATGAACAACTTCTATTGCGCCGACTACGGCTGGGGCACGGCCATCACGCAGGCCTGCACCTACTGCGCGATGGACCGTCTCGGCATTGCCCAGTACCTGACGCGCATCGGCATGCTGCTCGACGGCAATACCGGCGTGGCGCTGGAGCGCGCCAAGGTGGCCTGGATGGAGAGCGCCGCGTGGCAGCCGATGCGCCGGCTGGTCGAGCGCAGCTTCGTGATCGAGGACTGGTTCGAGACCTTCGTTACCCAGAACCTGGTGCTCGACGGCCTGCTTTACCCGATGGTGTACCAGCACGCCGACGCCGCCATCGTCCGCGGCTGCGGCACGGGGCTGGCGGTGCTGACCGAGTTCATGAACGACTGGCGTGAAGAGCATGCGCGCTGGGTCGACTCGGTGGTGCAAACCGCCGCTGCCGAATCCGACGCCAACCGCGTGCTGCTGTCCGGCTGGGCCCGCGCCGCGCGCACGCAGGTGGCCGAGGCGCTGGTGCCGGTGGCCGACACCTTGCTGGGCGAGGGTGGCGAGCAGGTGATCGCGCTGTGCCTGGAGCAGTTCGACGTACGCCTGAACAAGCTTGGCCTTGCCGCCTGAGGAGCCCGCCATGACCGCCAACGTCTATATCGCGCTGCAAAGCAACGACGACACCCGTCCCATCATCGAAGCCATCACCGAGGCCAACCCGCACGCCGTGGTGTCGCAGTTTCCCGCCATGGTGAAGATCGATGCGCCGGGCCACCTGACCATCGTGCGCGAACTGGTGTCGGAAAAGCTCGGCCGCGAGTGGGACCTGCAGGAGATCCACCTGAACCTGATTTCGCTGTCGGGAAACATCGACGAAGACGACGACGCCTTCACCCTGCACTGGAACGCCTGAGACGGCCCGCCCACCGCAAAGAAAAACGGAGACAGAACACCATGGACGCACGCAAGAAGCTGAACCTGCGGGAAAAATACGCGACGATGACCCGCGACCTCGGCTGGGAAACCACCTACGAGCCGATGGACAAGGTCTTTCCCTACGACAAGTACGAGGGCATCAAGATCCACGACTGGGACAAGTGGGAAGACCCGTTCCRCATGACCATGGACGCCTACTGGAAATACCAGTCGGAGAAGGAGCGCAAGCTGTACGCCATCATCGACTCCTTCGTGCAGAACAATGGCCACCTCAACGTCTCGGACCCGCGCTATCTGAATGCGCTGCGCCTGTTCCTGACCGGCGTGACCCCGCTGGAATACGCGGCGCACCGCGGCTACGCCCATCTCGGGCGGCACTTCCGCGGCGCCGGTGCGCGGGTCGCGGCGCAGATGCAGTCGATCGACGAGCTGCGCCATGCCCAGACCCAGATGCACACGCTGTCGGTCTACAACAAGTACTTCAACGGCTTCGGCGAGTGGCAGCACATGCACGACCGGGTCTGGTACCTGTCCGTGCCCAAGTCCTATTTCGAGGACGCCATGAGCGCGGGGCCGTTCGAGTTCATCACCGCGATCTCGTTCTCCTTCGAATATGTGCTGACCAACCTGCTGTTCATGCCCTTCATGTCGGGCGCGGCCTACAACGGCGATATGGCTACGGTGACGTTCGGCTTCTCCGCGCAGTCCGACGAATCGCGCCATATGACGCTGGGCCTTGAGGTGGTGAAGTTCCTGTGCCAGCAGGACCCGGACAATATCCCGATCCTGCAGAAGTGGCTGGACAAATGGTTCTGGCGCGGTTTCCGCCTGCTCACGCTGGTCGGCATGATGATGGACTACATGCTGCCCAAGCGCGTGATGTCGTGGGCCGAAGCCTGGGAGATGTACTTCGAGCAGGCCGGCGGCGCGCTGTTCAAGGACCTGGAGCGCTACGGCCTGCGCATGCCCAAGTACCACGAGGTGGCCACCAAGACCAAGGACCGCATCACCCACGAGGCCTGGGGCACCTTCTACAACTACGCCGCCGCGGCCGGCTTCCATACCTGGGTGCCCAAGCAGGACGAAATGGCCTGGCTGACGGAGAAGTATCCCGACACCTTCGCGCGCTACTACAAGCCGCGTCTCGACTACTGGCTGGAACGCCAGCAGGAAGGCGAGCGCTTCTATAACGGAACGCTGCCCATGCTGTGCCAGACCTGCCAGATCCCGATGGTGTTCTCGGAGCCTGACGATCCCACCCAGACCTGCTACCGCGAGAGCACCTACCACGGCATGCAGTTTCACTTCTGCTCGGACGGCTGCAAGGACATCTTCGACGGCGAGCCGCAGAAGTACGCCCAGGCCTGGCTGCCCGTGCACCAGATCTACCAGGGCAATTGCGGCGGCGCCTCGCTGGACGATGTGCTCAAGTGGTACCGCATCAACGTCGGCGCGGACAACCTCGATTTCGAAGGGTCGCAGGATCAGAAGAACTGGAACACCTGGAAGGGCGTGCCCGACACGGCGGCCTGAGCGCGCAACCGACAAGAGACAGAAGATAAGGAGACCACCATGTCCGTCGTATCCATTGGCCCCTACGAGTTCGAACCGGCCGATCGCGAGGCCGTGTTCCACGGCAACCGCCTGCTGTACATCGGCTGGGACCGCCACCTGCTGTTCTGCGCGCCGCATTGCCTGCCTTTTCCGCCGTCGATGCGTTTGCGCGATGTCGTGGAGAACGTGCTACCCGGCGTGTACGGCTACCACCCCGACTTTGCCCGCATCGACTGGAGCCGCGTGGAATGGCTGCGCGGCAACGCGCCCTGGCAGCCGGACCTGGACCGCACGCTGGAAGAGAACGGCCTGGGCCACAAGGCAGTAATCCGCTTCCGCACGCCGGGGCTGGACGGCATCGACGGCAGTTGCAGCTAAGCCGGCGCCGTGGCTGGAACGATCAGAAAGCCTAGTAGGCTAGTAGGAGACACAAGATGTATTCCCTGACCATTGAACCGATCGGGCAGACCATCCCGATCGCGCCCGGCCAGACCGTGCTGGATGCCTGCCTGCGCAACGGTGTGTGGCTGCCGCACGCCTGCTGCCACGGCCTGTGCGCCACCTGCAAGGTGCAGGTGGTGAAGGGCGAGTTCGAGCATGGCGAAGCGTCCAGCTTCGCCCTGATGGACTTCGAGCGCGACGGCGGCCAGTGCCTGGCTTGCTGCGCCACCGCGCAGTCCGACATGGTGATCGAGGCCGACATCGAGGAGGATGCCGACTCGCTCGGGCTGCCGCTGGCGGACTACCGCGCCGAAGTGGTGGAGACCCGCGCGCTGACGCCCACCATCCGCGGCATCTGGCTGCGCGTGAAGGACGGCAATGCCGCCGCCTTCCAGGCCGGCCAGTACCTCAACCTGCGGGTGCCCGGCTGCGAACAGCCGCGCGCCTTCTCGCTGGCCAACCGTCCGGGTGACGACCTGGTGGAACTGCATGTGCGTCGCGTGGAAGGCGGCCAGGCTACGGCCTACCTGCACGAGCAGCTCGCGGTTGGCGATGAGCTTGGTTTCTCGGCGCCCTACGGCCGTTTCTTCGTACGCAAGTCCGCGCAGGTGCCGATGCTGTTCCTGGCGGGCGGTTCCGGTCTGTCCAGCCCGCGCGCGATGATCCTGGACATGCTGGCTGCCGGCGAGACCTTGCCGATCACGCTGGTGCAAGGCGCGCGCAATCGCGCGGAGCTGTACTACGACGAGGCGTTCCGCGCACTGGCCGACGCGCATCCGAATTTCCGCTATGTGCCGGCGCTATCCGACGAACCGGCCGGCAGTGGCTGGGATGGCGCGCGCGGCTACGTGCATGAAGTTCTGCACGGGCTTTACGCCAATGGCGCCACCGCTGACTTCCGGGGGCACAAGGCCTACCTGTGCGGACCGCCACCGATGATCGAAGCCTGCATCCGCACGCTGATGCAGGGCCGGTTGTTCGAGGAGGACATCCACACCGAGAAGTTCATCTCCGCCGGCGATGCGCAGAACAGCGCGCGCAGCCCGCTGTTCAAGATCTGAAGGAGAGAGCGCCATGCATACCGTGGAGATCGCGGGAAGCGGCCAGCGCTATCCGTGCGCGCCGGAGCAGAACCTGTTGCGCGCGATGGAAGCGCTTGGCAAGCGCGGCATACCCGCCGGCTGCCGTGGCGGCGGCTGCGGGGTTTGCAAGGTGCGCATCGAGGCCGGCCGCTACCGCACCGGCAAGATGAGCCGGGCCTGCCTGTCGGCCGAGGAGGAGGGCAGTGGCCTGGTGCTGGCGTGCAAGGCCTATCCGGACAGCGATATCCGCCTGCGGCCGGTGGCGCTGCTGCAGCGCTGCCTGGACCGGCAGCGGGAGCGGTGGGATGAACAGGAAGCGAAGGGATCAACGTAGCAAGCTTGCAGCAAAACGTAGCAATAAAAAAGATGGACCGATAACCCCATCATCAAGGAGACCGTCATGGCATTGACAGGCGTATTGCGCCCCGGGCACGTGGCATTGCGCGTGCTGGAACTCGAACCGGCGCTGAAACACTACACCGAAGTACTCGGACTGATCGAAACCGCGCGCGACGACAAAGGGCGCGTCTACCTGAAGGCCTGGGACGAGCACGACCACCACAGCGTGGTGCTGCGCGAGGCCGACAGCCCGGGCATGGACTACATGGGTTTCCGCGTCGATAGCGGCCGCACGCTGGAACGGCTGGCGCGGGAGGTGGAGCAGTCCGGCCTCGCATCGGATTTCCGGTGGATTCCTGCCGGCGAGCATCCGCATACCGGCGTGCGCTTCCGTTTCACCATTCCCACCGGCCATCCGATCGAGCTCTTCGCCGACAAGGACAAGCTGGGCTGCCTGACCGGCGACAGCAACCCGGACCCGTGGCCGGACGACCTGCGCGGCATGGCGCCCAGCCGCTTCGATCATTGCTTGCTGTATGGCGACGATCTGGATGGCACCGTCAGGCTGTTCCGCGACGTGCTTGGCTTCACGCTGGCCGAGCAGGTGGTGGCCGGCCCGGACAAGATGATGATCGGCGCTTTCCTGACCTGTTCCAACAAGGCGCATGACATTGCGTTCATTCGTCATGCCGAGAAGAACAAGTTCCATCACGCGTCGTTCAACCTGGACAACTGGGGCGAGGTGCTGAAGGCCGCCGACATCATTTCCAAGAAGGATGTGTCGCTCGATATCGGGCCGACGCGGCATGGCATTACGCGCGGCGCCACCATCTACTTCTTTGACCCTTCTGGCAACCGGAATGAGGTCTTCTCCGGCGGGTATATCCACTATCCAGACAAGCCGACCATCACCTGGACCGACAACGAACTGGGCCGGGCGATCTTCTATCACGACCGGAAGCTGAACGATGCGTTCCTGAGTGTATTGACCTGATTCCCGGCGTAGCGTCACGGCCGATGCCAAGTGTTTTCTCCCCTTTCCCGCTTGCGGGAGAGGGGAGAAAGGCGAATCACCAGCAAGATGCGGCGCACGCTGCCGCAACCAGCGAGACAACATGAAAGAGTTCAAGAACTTCATCAACGGCGAATGGGTGGCCACCAACCGCCAGTTCGACGACCGCAACCCGGTCGACAACAGCCTGATCGCCCGTGTGCACGAAGCCGGGCAGGCCGAGGTCGATGCCGCGGTCGCAGCGGCAAGGCAAGCGCTGAAAGGCCCTTGGGGCAAGATGACCGTGGCACGGCGTGTCGAGATACTGCACGCCGTAGCGGACGGCATCAACCGCCGCTTCGACGATTTCCTGCAAGCCGAGATCGCCGACACGGGCAAGCCGCTGTCCCTCGCCAGCCATATCGATATCCCGCGCGGCGCGGCCAACTTCAAGGTCTTCGCCGACCTGATCAAGAATGTGCCGACCGAGAGCTTCGCCATGGCCACGCCGGACGGCGGCGAGGCCATCAACTACGCGGTGCGCTCGCCGCGCGGCGTGATCGGTGTGGTGTGCCCGTGGAACCTGCCGCTGCTGCTGATGACCTGGAAGGTCAGCCCGGCGCTGGCATGCGGCAATACAGTCGTGGTCAAGCCGTCCGAGGAAACCCCCGCCACCGCCACGCTGCTGGGCGAAGTGATGAACGAGGCCGGTGTGCCGCCGGGCGTCTATAACGTGGTCCACGGCTTCGGCCCGGATTCCGCCGGGGCCTTCCTGAGCGCGCACCCGGATGTGAACGGCATCACGTTTACCGGCGAGACCCGTACCGGCGAGGCCATCATGAGAGCCGCCGCCAATGGCGTGCGCCCCGTCTCGTTCGAACTGGGCGGCAAGAACGCCGGCATCGTGTTCGCCGACGCGGACTTCGACAAGGCAGTCGCCGGCATCACCCGCTCGGCCTTCGAGAACAGCGGCCAGGTTTGCCTGGGCACCGAGCGCGTCTACGTGCAGCGGCCCATCTTCGAGCGCTTCGTCGCGGCGCTCAAGGCCAGGGCCGAGGGCTTGCGCATTGGCCGACCGGGCGACGAGGGCGTGAACATGGGCCCGCTGGTGTCGCTGGAGCATCGCGCCAAGGTGCTGTCCTACTACAAGAAGGCGGCGGAGGCGGGCGCCACCGTGGTCACTGGCGGCGGCGTGCCCGAGATGCCCGGCGCGCTGGCCGAAGGCGCCTGGGTGCAGCCCACCATCTGGACCGGGCTGCCCGAGGATGCGGCCGTGATCCGCGAGGAGATCTTCGGCCCCTGCTGCCATATCGCGCCGTTCGATACCGAGGAAGAAGTGATCCACCTTGCCAACGACACGCCTTACGGCCTGGCCGCCACGGTGTGGACATCCAACTTGGGCACCGCCCACCGCATGGGTAGCGCCCTGGACGTCGGCATCTGTTGGATCAACGCCTGGTTCCTGCGCGACCTGCGCACCGCCTTTGGCGGCGCCAAGCAATCCGGCATCGGCCGCGAGGGCGGGGTGCATTCGCTGGAGTTCTATACCGAGCTGCGCAATGTGTGCGTGAAACTGTGAGCCAGTCCATGAAACCCGAACAAATCCTCGACATCGGCGCCAGCCTGCACCACGCGCTGTCCACGCGGCAGGCCGTCGCGCCGCTGACCGGGAGCTACCCCGAGCTGTCCATCGATGATGCCTACCGCATCCAGCTCGCCATGGTGCAGCACCGGCTGGACGCCGGCGAGCACGTGATCGGCAAGAAGATCGGCGTGACCAGCCGGGTAGTGATGGACATGCTCGATGTGCGCCAGCCGGACTTCGGGCACCTGCTCTCCGGCATGGTCTACGCCGATGGCGCGGCCATTGCCGCCGATACGCTGATCGCGCCCAAGGCCGAAGGCGAGATCGCCTTCGTGCTCAAGGAAGACCTGGAAGGCCCGGGCGTGACCAATGCCGATGTGCTGCGCGCCACCGCCTACGTGCTGCCGTGCTTCGAGATCGTCGACTCGCGCATCCGCGACTGGAAGATCCGCATCCAGGACACGGTGGCGGACAACGCGTCCTCGGGCGTATTCGTGCTGGGCGATGCGGCGGTGGACCCGCGCGGCCTCGATCTCGGCACGGTCGGCATGACGCTGGAGAAGAACGGCGAGATCGTCGCCACTGGCGCGGGCGCCGCCGCGCTCGGCCATCCGGCCAACGCCGTGGCGTGGCTGGCCAATACGCTGGGCCGCCTCGGCATCGGGCTGAAGAAGGGCGAGGTAATCCTGTCCGGCTCGCTCGCCGCGATGGTGCCGGTCAAGGCCGGCGACCAGCTTCGCATCAGCCTGGGCGGCATCGGCTCGGCCGGTGTGCGCTTCATTTGAACGGACCCCAGATCTGGATAAGCAGCCCGGGACATCGCCATGAAACTCACCCAAGACATCATCCAGCAGCTCGCCGAGCACCTGGAAAACGCCGAGCTCAATCGTGAGCCCGTGCGCAAGATCACCGACACCCATCCCGACATGGACTGGGATGACGCCTATGCCATCCAGGACGCGATCCGGGCACGCAAGGAAGCGCGCGGCACCCGCATCGCCGGCCTCAAGATGGGGCTGACCTCCTTCGCCAAGATGCGCCAGATGGGCGTGACCGAACCGGTCTACGGCTTCCTGACCGACTACGGCGCCTGCATGGACGGCGGCGCCATCGATACCGCATCGCTGATCCATCCCAAGGTGGAAGCCGAGATCGCCTTCGTCCTCAAGCATCCGCTCAAGGGGCCGGGTTGCCATATCGGCGACGTGCTCGCCGCCACCGATTTCGTGCTGCCCGCGGTGGAGGTGATCGACTCGCGCTACGAGAACTTCCGTTTCGACTTGAAGAGCGTGATCGCGGACAACACTTCGTCGGCCCGCTTCGTGGCGGGCGGCACGCATTGCAGCGCGCAAGGCATCGACCTGAAGAACCTCGGCGTGGTGCTGGAGAAGAACGGCGAAGTGGTCGCCACGGCGGCCGGCGCGGCGGTGCTGGGCCATCCGGCCAGCAGCGTGGCCATGCTGGCGAACATGCTCGGTGCGCGTGGGCGCGAGCTGCCGGCGGGCGTCTTCATCATGACCGGCGGCGTGACCGAGGCCATCGCGGTGGCGGCCGGTGACAACATCACGGTGCGCTACCAGCATCTCGGCGCTGTATCGATGCGCTTCGTCTGATGCGCCAGGCCAGCGTGATGGTGGCGCTGTACGATATTGCCCACTCAACCCACACAGCAGGAGAAGAGCCATGCCCATCATGCAAGTGTTTCTGATCGAAGGCCGGACCGAAGAACAAAAGGCCCGCCTGATCAGCGCGCTGACGGACGCCGCCGTGGAATCGATCGGTGCGCCGATCGAGAGCGTGCGCGTGATGATCACCGAGGTGCCCAAGACGCAGTTTGGCATCGCGGGCAAGACAGCGAAGGAACTCGGCCGCTGAGGGAGCGGCATACGGAATGCCTGGCGGCACTGGACTGCCCGGGCACGGAGACAACATGGACATGAAAGCAGGCGCCGGCGGCAGCCATCCGCCCGGCAAGCACAAGGTAGCCATCATCGGTTCGGGCAACATCGGCACGGACCTGATGATCAAGGTAATGCGCCACGGCCGGCATCTGGAGATGGGTGCCATGGTCGGCATCGACGCCGCGTCGGACGGCCTGGCCCGGGCCGCGCGGCTGGGCGTGCCCACCACGGCCGAGGGCATCGAAGGCCTGGTGAGGATGGACGGATTCGGCGAGATCCGCATCGCCTTCGATGCCACCTCTGCCGGCGCGCATTCGCACCACAACAAGATCCTGCAGCAGCACGGCATCCAGGTGATCGACCTGACCCCGGCCGCGATCGGGCCTTACGTTGTGCCGGTGGTCAACCTGGACCAGCAGCTCGGCGCCAGCAATATCAATATGGTCACCTGCGGCGGCCAGGCCACCATCCCGATGGTGGCGGCGGTATCGCGCGTGGCGAAGGTGCACTATGCCGAGATCGTCGCGTCCATCTCCAGCAGGTCGGCCGGGCCGGGCACGCGCGCCAATATCGATGAGTTCACCGAGACCACCAGCCAGGCGATCTGCTCGGTAGGCGGCGCGGCGCGCGGCAAGGCCATCATTGTGCTGAACCCGGCGGAGCCGCCGCTGATGATGCGCGACACGGTGTTTACGCTATCCGAGAACGCCGACGAAGCGGCGATGGAAGCCAGCGTGGAAGCCATGGCGAAGGCGGTGCAGGCCTATGTGCCCGGCTACCGGCTCAAGCAGCGCGTGCAGTTCGAGCGCATCGATCCGTCCGCGCCGTTGAACATCCCGGGGCTGGGGCCGATGAGCGGGCTAAAGACATCGATTTTCCTCGAAGTGGAAGGCGCCGCCCACTACCTGCCCGCTTATGCCGGCAACCTCGACATCATGACCAGCGCCGCGCTCGCCTGCGCCGAGCGCCTGGCGGAAACCCGGCTGGCCGCGTAAGCGGCGGGCGCACGGAGACAACACATGACCCAGCAAGCCACGCAGAAGAAACTCTATATCTCGGATGTCACGCTGCGCGACGGCAGCCACGCCATCCGCCACCAGTACAGCCTGGACGACGTGCGCCGCATCGCGGCGGCGCTGGACGCGGCCAGGGTGGATTCGATCGAAGTCGCGCACGGCGATGGCCTGGCCGGCTCCAGCTTCAACTACGGCTTCGGCGCGCATACCGATCTCGAATGGATCGCCGCCGCGGCCGAAACGGTACGCCATGCAAAGGTCGCCACCCTGCTGCTGCCCGGCGTGGGCACCGTGCACGACCTGCGCGCCGCGTACGACGCCGGCGCGCGCGTGGTGCGGGTTGCCACGCACTGTACCGAGGCCGATGTCTCGCGCCAGCATATCGAGTACGCGCGCGAACTCGGCATGGACACGGTGGGCTTCCTGATGATGAGCCACATGACCACGCCCGCCGCGCTGGCGCAGCAAGCCAGGTTGATGGAAAGCTATGGCGCGCAGACTGTCTATGTGGTGGATTCCGGCGGCGCGCTCAATATGAACGACGTGCGCGACCGCTTCCGCGCCTTCAAGGATGTGCTCAAGCCGGAAACCCAGACCGGCATGCACGCGCACCACAACCTGAGCCTGGGCGTGGCCAACTCCATCGTCGCCGTGGAGGAGGGGTGCGACCGCGTCGACGCCAGCCTGGCCGGCATGGGCGCGGGCGCCGGCAACGCGCCGCTGGAGGTATTCATCGCCGCGGCGAGCAGGCTGGGCTGGCACCATGGCTGCGACCTCTACACGCTGATGGATGCCGCCGACGAGATCGTGCGCCCGCTGCAGGACCGCCCGGTGCGGGTGGATCGCGAGACGCTGGCGCTGGGCTATGCCGGCGTCTATTCCAGCTTCCTGCGCCATGCCGAGGCCGCGGCCGCGCGTTATGCGCTGAAGACCGTCGACATCCTGGTGGAACTGGGCAAGCGCCGCATGGTGGGCGGCCAGGAAGACATGATCGTCGATGTGGCGCTGGATCTGGTGGCGCGGCGCGAGGCGGGAGCAACGCGGATCGCGGCGTAAGGCAGGGCGCCCGCGTCGGGCGCGGGCGCCGCTTCCCTCAAGCCTGCGCCGGTTCCTCCTCCACCCTCGTCATCCGCCGTATCGCCTGCGGCGGCTGCCCGAATGCCCGCAGGAACGCCCGCCGCATCCGCTCGCGATCGCCGAAACCGGTCTCGCGCGCCACCACGTCGACCGGGTGCCGGCCGGACTCCATCATCAGCCGCGCGGCTTCGATGCGCAGGTGTTCCACCGCCTTGGCCGGGGTTTGCCCGGTCTCCTCGCGGAAGGCGCGGCTGAACTGGCGGGGGCTGAGGTTCGCGGCGTTGGCCAGTTGCTCGACCGACAAGCCTTCATGCAGGTTTTGCCGGGCAAAGGCGAGGGCGGACTGGATGCGATCGGATTTGGGTTCGAGTTCCAGCAGCGCGGAGAACTGCGATTGCCCGCCGGCGCGGCGGTGATAGACCACGAGCTTGCGCGCCACCTGGCGCGCGATCACGGCGCCGGCATCCTTCTCGACCAGCGCGAGCGCCAGGTCGATGCAGGCGGTCATGCCTGCCGAGGTCCACACGGGCCCGTCGATGATGAAAATGCGGTCTTCCTCCACGCTGACCCCGGGATAGGCACGCCGCAACCGGGCCGCATAGAACCAGTGGGTGGTGGCGCGGCGGCCGTCGAGCAGGCCCGCTTCGGCAAGGTTGAACGCGCCGGTGCAGGTGGCGCAGACGCGCCGGGTGGAAGTTGCCGCTTGCCGGAGGAACGCCACCAGGCCCGGCGACGCGGGCTGGATATCGTTGTCGCCGACTACCAGCAGGGTATCGAACGCCTCATCGCCGAATGGCTCGGTAGTAACCGAAAAGCCGGCCGAGGTGGCTACCGGGCCGCCATGCTCGGACAGCAGGCGGACGTCGTAGAGGGCCTTGCCGGCGGTGCGGTTGGCGAACTCCAGGACCGTGGTGACGCCCAGGTTCATGACCTGGAACCCAGGATAAAGGACGATTCCGATACGTAGCATGGCGAATCCCGACGATGGCGGAAAAGGTGGCATCTATGACATTGATGCCACTGGATTATGCACCTAATCTTCGTTCCGTGAGGGCCGGCATGGGGCCGGCAGCAGCATCGGAGAACGAACATGGCAGCAACCACAGCAACCACAGCAACCACAGCAACCACAGCAACCACAGCAACCACGCTGCATCGCGGCACGGCCTTGATTACCGGGGCATCCTCGGGGATCGGCGCCGTCTACGCGGACCGGCTTGCCCGGCGCGGCTACGACCTGATCCTGGTCGCACGCAACCGCGAACGGCTCGCCAGGCTGGCCGGCCGCCTGACCAGCGAGACCGGGCGCTCCGTCGAGATCGTGACCGCGGACCTTGGCGCGGACGCCGACGTCGGCCGCCTTGAGACGCTGCTGCGCACCGACGCCAGCATCACATTGCTGGTCAACAATGCGGGCATCGGCGCCGCCGGTCCGTTGCTCGAGTCAGATGCCGCCAAGATGCAGGCGATGATTGCACTCAATGTCACGGCGCTGACCCGGCTGACCTACGCCGCCGCGCATGGACTCGTGGCCCGCGGCAGGGGGACGATCATCAACATTGCGTCGATCGTGGCGGTGGCGCCCGAGCTGCTCAACGGCGTGTACGGCGGATCAAAGGCCTTTGTGCTGGCCTTTACGCAGTCGCTCCAGCACGAGCTGGCGGACAAGGGGGTGCGGGTGCAGGCTGTGCTGCCCGGCGCGATCCGCACGGAGTTCTGGGATGTGGCCGGGAAGCCGGTGGAGAGCCTGCCGCAAGGGTGGGTGATGAGCGCGGACGACCTGGTCGACGCGGCCCTGTCCGGGCTGGACCAGGGCGAAGTGGTGACGCTGCCGTCTCTGCCGGACGCGGCCGACTGGGACGCCTTCGAGGCCGCCCGCGCGGCGCTGGGGCCGAACCTGTCGCGCAGCGTGCCGGCGGCGCGCTTCAAGGTGGCTGCGGCAAGCTGAGGCTGACGGTGGCCGGGACGCAAGCTTCAGTGGCTGGCGTCCCGAAAGCTCAGGCGCGCCGCCACACCGGGGACTCCGCCACCACCACCTTGCGCGGCAGGATCTTCTGGCTGGTGAAGGCATCCGCAATGCGCTGCTG
Organism: Cupriavidus sp. 05N39; assembly: GCF_056397325.1. Lineage (NCBI taxonomy): Bacteria > Pseudomonadati > Pseudomonadota > Betaproteobacteria > Burkholderiales > Burkholderiaceae > Cupriavidus > Cupriavidus sp. 05N39. The sequence goes on along the minus strand of NZ_JBFTNE010000093.1, from coordinate 32,085 downwards.
CTCGTCGAGCGATGCCGCGTCCACGGTCTGCACCTGGTAGGTCCGGCGGCGGTTGGCGGCTTCCACGGTGGGTGCGTCCAGGCCAATCAGCGGTGCTTGCCATTGCGCGGCGACGGCGGGGTTTTGCTTGATCCATTCGCCGGCGCGGCGCAGCTCATCGTAGACCACCGCCAGCACGTCCGCATGCCGCTGCGCATAGGGCGTGGCGGCCAGGTAGAAGCGCCGGTAACTCGACAGGCCCTTGCCGTCGCGCAGGATGCGGGCGTTGGCCTGGCGTTGCACGGCTGCCAGGAAAGGGTCCCAGATCACCCAGGCCGCCACGCTCCCGCGCTCGAAGGCGGCGCGCGCGTCGGCCGGGCTCAGGTAGGCGGGCTCGATGTCGCGGATCGACAGGCCCGCGCTGGCCAGGGCTTCGAGCAGCAGGTAATGCGCGCCCGCCCCCTTGGCAAAAGCGATGCGCTGGCCCTTGAGCTGCGCGATTTCCCTGATCGGCGAATCCTGCCGCACCACGATCGCCTGCGCCTCGGGCGAGGGCGTCTCGATGGCGTAGTAGGTCAGGTTGGCGCCGGCAGCGAGCGCGAAGGGCGGCACCGCGTCGGCCACGTCGGCGCTCAGGTCGAGATTGCCGATATTGAGCGACTCCAGCAGCGGCAGCCCGGAGGTGAATTCATACCATTGCACCGACGCGCCCAGTGGCGCCAGTGCCTTCTCCAGCGTCTCGCGCGATTTCAGCAGGATCATCAGCGTGGACGATTTCTGGAAGCCGATGCGTAGCGTGTGTTTTTGCGCCTGCGCCTGCGCGCGCGCGGGCAAGGCCAGGCCGAATGTCGCTGCGGTGCCCGCGGTGGCCAGGCTGCCCACCACGATTTGCCGGCGCCGCCTGTCGAATGCCCTTGTCAACTTTGTCATTGTCGCTCTCCCCGTGTGTTCCGCCGACTCCATCATCAGCACAAGAGCGTAGGGCATGGCACGGGGGCGGGGAACGAAGAATGCCGCAGTTGCTTATGCGGGGAGGTGTGGATAAGCCGGCGCCGGTGCGTGCCGATGTGCATGATGGCGCGTCAAAGAAAGGTCCAATGAATATCGGCTGGGTCGAGTGCGTTAGACTTCATCAAGCTCGACGCTGTGATTCTGATATCTACTAGGTCCTTTCGCAGAGAATCCCATATGAAACCGACCAAAGCATGTCCTGTCGTGCTGAGAACAGCGCAGAACCGCCTTGAGATCCTGGCATTTGAGCACCCCCTGGCCGGTCTACAGATTATCAAGGGCACTATCGAGGCCGAAGAACATCCCGCGGATGCCGCCGTCCGCGAACTGTGCGAAGAGTCTGGTGTAAATGGAGTGGCTACGGTCGACTTGGGCTTATGGCAATCCGGTTACGAACACCAGATATGGTCTCTGCACATCTGTGAGGCGACCCGTTCGCTACCGAACAATTGGGTGCATCACGCAAAGGACGATGGCGGTCATGACTTCAGATTTTTTTGGCATCCGTTAGGTCACGCTCCATCGGATCGGTGGCATTGGCTGTTCAGAAATGCACTCTCGACCATTGAAATGCGACTCGCAGAGCTTGTATAGCATCGGACCAACTTCCGCTTAGCGTCGTTTTGAGACCCTCACCCCATCACGCAGATCGGCGAAGAGCCAAAAAAAAGAGCCCCGCATGGGGGCTCCCTGGCAGCGCCGCGCCATCGGTGCGCGGCCTGGCTTAGCGCTGGTACGCCGGAGGCAGGAAGCCGGCAAAACGCTGCTGCGTGGTGGCCTTGAACTCCGGCGACTGGTACGCGTCGCGGATGTCCTTGACGAACGGCTTGCCGGTGTCGGCGGTGCGCACGGCAACCAGGTTCATGTAGTAGTCGGGGATCTTCTCCAGGCTCAGCGCCTCGGTCAGCTTGAGGCCCGAGGACAACGCGAAGTTGCCGTTGACGAAGGCATAGTCCACGTCGTCGAGCGAGCGCGGCAGTTGCGCGGCTTCGAGCTGGATCAGCTTGAGCTTGTTCGGATTCCCTTCGATATCGCGCTCGCTGGCACGGATCGGGTCCGTGCCGGCCTTCAGCGTGATCCAGCCGATCTGCTGCAGCATGGCGATGGCGCGCGCCAGGTTGGACGGATCGTTGGGCAGCGACACCGAAGCGCCCGGCTTCACTTCCGTCAGCGACTTGTGCTTGCGGCTATAGATGCCGATCGGCGCGGTGGGCACCTGGATGACTTCGGACAGTTGCAGCTTGCGGTCGCCGGAGAACTTCTTCAGGTAGGCCACGTGCTGAAACGCGTTGGCGTCGATGGCGCCATCGGCCAGCGCCAGGTTGGGCTGCACGTAGTCGCTGAATTCAACGATGGTGACCTTGTAGCCCTTCTTTTCCAGCAGGGGCTTGATGCCGTAGCGGATCTGGTCGGAGTACGGACCGGCGGTGGCGCCGAAGCGGATTTCCTTCTTGTCCGGATCGGCCGCGCCGGCCGTCTGGATAACGCCAAGCGCGAGCACCGCGGCAATCAGTCGAATCCCGAAACCCATCTTCATCTAAAGCTCCCCTTATTGGATTATGTGCATCGTGGCGTGCCGGCGTGGCGCCAACAAGCAGGCCATTGTAGGGAAGTTGATACGTTCAAGGAACGAGTAAATGTGCATGGTCATATAACGCTGGTGCATAAGCAAGGATTGCGATTCCAGGCGCTTTGTACAGGCATCGGTTATTGCGCTGCGGAATATGCATATGGCAATTGCATCGTTGCGGGATAACCCGGATTGCGGCTAGTATTGAGACGTCTCCTCCGTTCCCCCCAAGGGAATTGGGTTTGCGCCCGCTTAACCAGCGGGCGTTTTTATTTGGGTCACTGCATGCACGGCGCCGGTTTTATTGAGGCGGCGGAAACGATGCTGCGCGACTGGGAGCAAGCGTCGTAGTCTCCGGAGTGACATCAGGACCAACGCGCGGAAACCGGACGGCAGAAAGCTAAAAGGCCGGTGGCACCATGCCACCGGCCTTTTTCGCCAGCGCCGCGCCGCGGCGCTACACACGCAGGACTCAGGCCGCAGCCAGCGCCCGCTCCAGGTCTTCCAGCAGATCGTCGATATGCTCGATGCCGATCGACAGCCGCACCATGTCTTCGCTGACACCGGCGGCCTTCAGTTCCGCCGCGTCGAGCTGACGGTGCGTGGTCGATGCCGGATGCGTTGCCAGCGACTTGGCGTCGCCGATGTTGACCAGGCGCGTGAACAGCTGCAACGCATCGAGGAAGCGTGCACCGGCTTCGCGGCCGCCGCTCTTCAGGCCAAACGACAAAATGCCCGGCCCGCGTCCGCCCAGGTAGCGTTGTACCAGCGCGTGGTCCGGGTGCTCGGGCAGGCCGGCGAAGTTGACCCATTCCACCTTCGGGCTGGCCTTCAGGTGACGCGCCACCGCCAGCGCGTTCTCGGTGATGCGGTCCAGCCGCAGCGCCAGCGTCTCGATGCCTTGCAGGATCAGGAAGGCATTGAACGGCGACAGCGCCGCGCCGGTATTGCGCAGCGGCACCACGCGCGCGCGGCCGATATAGGCGGCGGCGCCGAGCGCTTCGGTGTAGACCACGCCGTGGTAGGACACGTCGGGTTCGTTCAGGCGCTTGAAGCGTGCCTTGTGCTCGGCCCACGGGAACTTGCCGCTGTCGACGATGGCGCCGCCCACGCTGTTGCCATGGCCGCCCAGGTATTTGGTGAGCGAGTGCACGACGATGTCGGCGCCGTGTTCGAAGGGCCGGCACAGGTAGGGCGACGGCACGGTGTTGTCGACGATCAGCGGGATGCCGTGGTTGTGCGCCACCTTGGCAATGGCTTCGATGTCGACGATATTGCCCAGCGGATTTCCCACGGATTCGACGAAGATCGCCTTGGTGCGCGCGTCCACCAGGTCGCCGAAGGCGGCGGGATTGCGGCCGTCGGCAAAGCGGGTCTCGATGCCGGACAGCGGCAGCGTGTGGGCAAACAGGTTGTAGGTGCCGCCGTAGAGCTGGCTGGCCGAGATGATGTTGTCGCCGGCCTCGGCGATGGTCTGGATGGCGTAGGTGATGGCCGCCATGCCGGACGCCAGCGCCAGCGCGCCCACGCCGCCCTCGAGCGCGGCCAGGCGCTGCTCAAGCACGTCGTTGGTGGGATTCATGATGCGGCTGTAGATATTGCCGGGCACCTTGAGGTCGAACAGGTCGGCGCCGTGCTGCGCGTYGTCGAASGCATAGGCCACGGTCTGGTAGATGGGCACGGCCACCRCRCGGGTGGTSGGGTCCGGGGWGTAGCCGCCGTGAACGGCAATCGTCTCGATTTTCATGATGTCGTTGTCTTCTTGTTGGAATGATGGCGCTCAGGAGCAGGCATGGTAGCAGTCGTGGCTCCCGCATGTCACCGTGGCGGACCGTGGCCGGGGCCGCCGCGGATCCGCTCAGTGGCTGGCCAGCGGGAAGCTTGCCTGCCAGACGTTGTCCTTCACCTTGACGGCGGTGGGGATCAGTTTTTGCTCATGGAACAGGTCGGCCACCTGCTGCTGGACGGCGACCACCTCCGGCGTTACCGGCGTGGCGCCGTACGGCACGCGCTTGAGCCAGGCTTCGACCACCTGTATGTCCAGGCCCACGGCGGGCGCCAGCAGGGCGGCGGTCTCGCCGGGGTTCTTCACCACCCACAGCCCGGTCGTGCGCAGTTGCTCCAGGATGGCGTTGACGATCTGCGGCTGCGCCTTGACGAAGCCGTTGGCGGCTTCATAGAAGTTGAAGGGCGAGGGCACGCCTTCGTAGTCGGCGATAGTGCGCACCTTCAGCGCCTTTTGCGCCAGCGCGTAGTACGGGTCCCAGACCACCCACGCGTCCACGTTGCCGCTCTCGAAGGCGGCGCGCGCATCGGCCGGCGGCAGGTAGATGGGCTGGATGTCTTGCAGGCTGAGGCCATGCTTCTTCAGCAACTGCACCAGCAGGTAGTTGGAGCTGGAGCCCTTCTGCAGGGCGATGCGCTTGCCCCTGAGATCGGCCACGGAGCGGATGGAGGATTTCTCCGGCACGAACAGCGCCTCGTTGGTCTTGCCACCGGGCTCGGCGCCGACGTAGACGAAGTTGGCGCGCGCGGCCTGGGCGAAGACAGCCGGCGGTGCGCCGGTGTAGCCAAAATCGATGCCGCCGGCGTTGAGCGCTTCGAGCAGTTGCGGGCCGGCGGGGAATTCCTTCCACTCCACCTTGAAGCCGAGCGGGGCGAGCTTTTTCTCCAGCGAGCCCTGGGCCTTTAGCACGGCAAGCAGGCCGGCCTTCTGGTAGCCCACGCGCACGGCCAGGTCGGCGGCATGGCCGGCGGCGGACCAGGACAGCGCGGCGATAGCCAGGGCGCGGCCCGCGAAGGGCAGCCAGCGGCGGAAAGGATGCATTGCGATTTCTCCGGGAAGGGTCTTGGTTTGTCTGCGGCCCTATGGTTGCGAAATCGCGCGGGGAGGGGAACGAAGCTTATTGCATTTGAATAGAACGGCGCCGGGTGATACCCATGAATGTGATCGATGTCACGCTCCGCGTGTGATGGCGCCCCTTCCTGGATTGGTGCAGCTGCTTTCAAGGGTGCGCACCCCTGCGACACCTTGCCGCAGGCAAAATTATCCTGAACTAGTGCGGAGTTGAACGTGGGATGGGCGGAGAAGTTGCATTGTCCGATTTGCTGAACAGTGTGTTCTAGCTCACGGGTTTACCCTCAATGCTGCGATGCGGTAGATTTCGCGCCACGATGTCAGACGTACCGCGACCCTCACCTGAATACCCTGTTTGCCCGCCGGGCGAACATACCGGGCGTCGCCGTGCCGACATCCTCCTGTGTGGACCACCGCAGTCCCACAATGATCCGTCCCACAAGGACCAAGCCAGCCTGCCCCTGATCGGTGCGTCGCCTGGCACACAGGGCGCTTGACCCGGATCTGACCCAGTTTCCCCCAGCCTTAAGCCTGCCGCTTGCTCCCGCATCCGGCAGCAAAACCGCGCCGCGCCGTCGCTGCCGTGGCCAACTCAACCAGTCGTGACATGAAGATACCCAAACTTCCGCGTTGGACGCGGTTACTGCCTTGCGCCGCCCTGCTGCTGGCCGGATGCAACATGACCGTGCTAGATCCGAAGGGCCAGATTGGCGCCGACGTCAAAAACATCATCCTGATCGCGACCTGGCTGATGCTGCTGGTCGTGATTCCGGTGATCGTCCTGGTCTTTACCTTCGCCTGGAAGTACCGCGCCAGCAATAAGTCGGCCCGCTACGAGCCGGACTGGTCGCACTCCACCGGTATCGAAGTGGTGGTGTGGCTGATTCCCTGCCTGATCATCCTGGTGCTGGGCATCATCACGTGGAAGTCCTCTCACGACCTGGACCCTTACAAGCCCATCGAATCCAACGTCAAGCCCGTCACCATCGAGGCCGTGGCGATGAACTGGAAGTGGCTGTTCATTTATCCGGAACTGGGTATCGCCACGGTCAACGAGATCGCGTTCCCGGTCAACACGCCGGTGAACTTCAAGATCACGTCCGATTCGATCATGAACTCCTTCTTCATCCCGCAACTGGGCAGCCAGGTGTACGCCATGGCGGGCATGGAGACCAAGCTGCACCTGATCGCCAACGAGAACGGCATCTTTGACGGCATGTCGGCCAACTACAGCGGCGGCGGCTTCTCCGGCATGAAGTTCAAGGCCAAGGCGGTCTCCAACTACGACTTCGAACAATGGGTCAAGCAGGTCCGCGCTTCGTCGAACCAGCTGACCCTGGCCGACTACAGCGAACTGGCCAAGCCCAGCGAGGCGAATCCCGTGGCGCTCTACGCCAAGGTCGATCCGCAGCTGTACCACGGCATCCTGCACAAGTACATGGACGGCGCAGGCGGCGCGATCGCCGGTAACGGCACGTCGTTCGGTCCTGTCTGCACCTCGCGCAACACCCTTGGCGTGAGCCAGGTGTCCATGGCCGCGCCCGCTACGCCSGCGCCGGGCTCGAATTCCTAGGAGTTAAGATGTTTGGCAAATTGAGTTTGGATGCCATCCCGTTCCACGAGCCCATCATCATGGGCACGTTGTCGATGGTGGCATTGGGTGGGGTGGCGCTATGCGCGCTGATCACCTATTTCGGCAAGTGGAAGTGGTTGTGGAACGACTGGTTCACCTCGGTCGACCATAAGAAGATCGGCATCATGTACACCGTGGTTGCGCTGATCATGCTGCTGCGCGGCTTTGCCGACGCCATCATGATGCGTACCCAGCTGGCCCTGTCCACCAACGGCGCCACCGGCATTTTGCCGCCCGAGCACTACGACCAGATCTTCACCGCCCACGGCGTGATCATGATCTTCTTCGTGGCGATGCCGCTGATGACGGGCCTGATGAACCTGGTGGTGCCGCTGCAGATCGGCGCGCGCGACGTGGCKTTCCCGTTCCTSAACACGCTGAGCTTCTGGCTGTTCGTGGCCGGCGCSATGCTGGTCAACGTCTCCCTGGGCGTTGGCGAGTTCGCGCGTACCGGCTGGCTGGCCTACCCGCCGCTGTCCGGGATTGCGTACAGCCCCGGGGTGGGGGTGGACTACTACCTCTGGAGCTTGCAGATCTCGGGTCTCGGCACCTTGCTGACCGGCGTCAACTTCCTGGTGACCATCCTSAAGATGCGYRCSCCGGGCATGAMSCTGATGCRCATGCCGGTGTTCACCTGGACCGCSCTGKKCACCAACGTGCTGATCATCGCCGCYTTCCCGGTGCTGACCGTCACGCTGGGCCTGCTGGGCCTGGACCGCTATCTCGGTATGCACTTCTTTACCAATGAGATGGGCGGCAACGCCATGATGTACGTGAACCTGATCTGGATCTGGGGCCACCCCGAGGTGTACATCCTGATCCTGCCGGCGTTCGGCATCTTCTCGGAAATCATCTCGACGTTCTCGGGCAAGAAGCTGTTCGGCTACAAGGGCATGGTCTACGCGACCAGCGCCATCATGGTGCTGTCGTTCCTGGTCTGGCTGCACCACTTCTTCACGATGGGTTCGGGCGCCAACGTCAACGCGTTCTTCGGCATCACCACGATGMTCATCTCCATCCCGACCGGGGTGAAGRTSTTCAACTGGYTGTTCACCATGTACCGCGGCCGCGTSSAGATGACCRYGCCSRTGCTGTGGACGMTGGGCTTCATGGTCACCTTCGTGATSGGCGGCRTSACCGGCGTGCTGATGGCRGTGCCGGSKGCKGACTTCGTGCTGCACAACAGCCTGTTCCTGATCGCCCACTTCCACAACGTGATCATCGGCGGCGTGCTGTTCGGCTACCTGGCCGGCATTACCTACTGGTTCCCCAAGGCGTTCGGCTTCAAGCTTGACGAAGGCCTGGGCAAGTGCGCGTTCTGGTGCTGGATCATCGGCTTCTACCTGGCCTTCATGCCGCTGTACGCGCTGGGCTTCATGGGCATGACCCGCCGTCTGAACCATACCGACAACCCGGCGTGGAACCCGTACCTGTACGTGGCCGTGGTGGGTGCGCTGTTTGTCGGCCTCGGCATCGTGTTCCAGGTCCTGCAGATCGTTGTCAGCGTGCGCCGCCGCAACGAACTGCGCGACGTCACCGGCGATCCCTGGGGTGGCCGTACCCTGGAGTGGGCAACTTCGTCGCCGCCGCCGTTCTACAACTTCGCGCACACCCCGGTGGTGCGTGACCTCGACGCCTTCGCCGACATGAAGGCACGCGGCGAGCTGCCGCAGATGCAGGCGCACTACGAGCAGATCCACATGCCGAAGAACACCGGCGCTGGCTTCTACATCGGTGCCTTCAGCCTGGCGCTCGGCTTCGCCCTGACCTGGCATATCTGGTGGCTGGCGGCGGTTGGCCTGGTGGGCATGATCGTCAGCTTCATCTTCCGCAGCAACGACGACCATATCGACTACTACGTGCCCGCACGTGAAGTCGAGGCGGTTGAGTCGAGCCATTTCCAGCGCATCGCGTCACAGGCCTGAATCGAATCATGACGACTGAAGCTCTACATCGTTATCCCGCGCATGCCGCCGACGCGGCGCATGCCCACTCGCACGACCACGCCCATCACGACACCAGTGCCAACACGGTGTTCGGTTTCTGGGTGTACCTGATGAGCGACTGCATCATCTTCGCCGGACTGTTCGCCGCTTTCGCGGTGCTGCGCGGCGAAGTGGCGGGCGGCCCCTCGGGCAAGGAACTGTTCGAACTGAACTACGTCCTGGTCGAGACCTTCCTGCTGTTGTTCAGCAGCCTGACCTCCGGCATGGCGATGATCGCGCTGCACAACGGCCAGCGCGCCCGCCTGCAGTTCTGGCTCGGCGTGACCTTCCTGCTGGGCGTGGCGTTCATCGGCATGGAAATCAACGAGTTCCATCACATGATCGCCGAAGGCGCGGGTCCGGAACGCAGCGCGTTCCTGTCCTCCTTCTTCACGCTGGTGGGCACCCACGGCCTGCACGTGGCCAGCGGCCTGCTGTGGATGGCCGTGCTGATGTGGCAGATCTCCCGCAAGGGCCTGACCGCCACCATGACCAAGCGCCTGGCCTGCTTCGCGCTGTTCTGGCACTTTCTGGACATCGTCTGGATCGGCGTGTTCACCGTGGTCTACCTGATGGGAGCGATGTAATGGAACACAGCAACGTTTCTACCGCCGGCGCGCACGACGCGCATGGCACCACGTCGGCCGGCGCTAGCCACGGCAGCGTCAAGTCCTATGTGATCGGCTTCGTGCTGGCGGTGATCCTGACCGTCATCCCGTTCAAGCTGGTGATGGGCGGCACGCTGGAAGCCTCCACCACGCTGGCCGTGATCCTGGGCCTGGCCGTGGTGCAGATCGTTGTGCACCTGGTCTACTTCCTGCATCTGGACAGCTCCTCGGAGCAGCGCTGGAACGTGATGGCGCTGGCCTTCACCGCGCTGATCCTGCTGATCGTGGTGGCGGGCTCGCTGTGGATCATGCACAACATGAACAGCAATATGATGGTGCACTGAGCGATCTGTGCATCAGCGCTGACAAAGGCGGCCTCCGGGCCGCCTTTGTCGTTTTGCGCCCGGCATGGGCGCGATCCTGGCGGGACGGTCCTGAATTGACCTATGCTGGTTGAGTGCGAAGGACAGCAGCAAGAATTGGCGAGCGCCGTTACCGCCAGCATTCTTGAGAGGAGGGATGCGCCATGAAGGAATCATCCATCAAGGTGGGCGTCATCACGGACCAGACGGGGCCGCTCTCGTTCGCGGGAATCGCCAATGCAAACGTGGCCAGGATGGTGATCGATGACATCAACGCAACGGGTGGCTTGCTGGGGCGGCAAATAGATCTGTACCTTGAGGACAGCGCGACCACGGACAGCGTAGCGGAAGCCAAAGCTGCCAAGCTCATCCGGCAGGATCAGGTCGATGTGCTCTTCGGTGGCATTTACAGCTCCACGCGGCAGGCGATCAAGGGTCCTGCCGTAGTGAATGGCAAGAAGCTCTACATTTACCCGGAGCAATACGAGGGACAGGAATGTGACCCGCTGATCTTCTGCACAGGCCCGGTGCCAGCGCAGCAGGTTGAGCCTCTCATACCCTGGCTGATGCAGCAAACGGGGGCGAGGAAATTCTACCTGCCGTCAGCGGACTATATCTGGCCGCGCACGATGAACAAGAAGGTCCGTCAGGTTGTCACGGCCCACGGCGGCTCGATTGCCGGAGAGGAGTACTTTCCCCTCGATCACGCCGACTATGGCAAGACAATCGACCTGATCGCGTCCACTGGCGCAGAGGTGGTATTCAATACCATCGTCCCTCCCGGGCTCACGCCGTTCCTCGAGCAGCTCTACCGCTCCGGTTTCACGCAGCGAGGCGGATACATAGTCTGCACGTATTTCGACGAGAATTTCCTGAACCTGGTGCCGGCCGCGCATGTGGAGGGCCTGTACAGTTGCCTCGACTACTACCAGAACGTCAGCGATGCCTTCAGCAAGRCACTGATCGATCAGTACGACAAGCGCTATCCGGGCACTGCCAGGTTCACTGCCGGCAGCGCGTGTTCGGGCATGTACCGGGGCCTGAGGCTCTGGGAGGCTGCGGTCAAGGAGGCGGGCTCGCTAAAGCAGGAGGATGTCATCAAGGCGCTAGACCACGCAAGGATTGCTGAAGGGCCCGGTGGTCCGGCTGAAATGGTGCCCGGTCAGCATCACGTTCGCATGAACATGTACATTGCACAGGCAAGCAACGGCAGCTTCAGGATTGTCAAAAGCCTGGGGGTTGTCGATCCGAAGGAGTGCATGCAAGGCATCAGCTAGGCAATGCAAAGTGGCCGGGCGCGAACCGCCCGGCGCGGACCCGCATGCCGTTGCCTTAGGCCGCCGCGCTTGCCGGGGCAGCGTGATTAGCCGGCTCGCCGTGCCTGGGCGCCCCCGACTTCACCGCCACGCTCCGCCTCCCATCCACGCTGACCGGTACATCGCCCGCTATGGTCACGCGGCGCACTACGCGGTGCGCGTCGCCGTAGTCGTTGATCGCATAGTGCTGCGTCGCGCGGTTATCCCAGATCGCCACGTCGTTCGCGCGCCAGCGCCAGCGCACGGTGTTTTCCAGGCGATGCACGTGATCCTGCAGCACGGAAACCAGATGCTGCGAATCGGACGACGAGTAGCCCAGCAGCTTCCTGACGAAATGCCCCAGCACCAGCGTGCGCTCGCCGGTCTCCGGATGCACGCGCACCACCGGGTGCTCGGTTTCGTAGATGGCGGAAGTGAACACTTCGCGATAGCGCTTGATGGCCTCGGTGCTGGCCGTATTGCGGGTGGCCGCGTAATCGTAGTCGTTGGTGTGGAGCGCCYAGAGCCGGTCGGCCAGTTCGCGCAATGCCTCCGGCAGATCCAGGTAGGCCGTCGCCGTATTGGCCCACACGGTGTCGCCGCCGGCCTCCGGAATGACCACGCCACGCAGCACGGAGACCTGCGGGTAGGCCAGGTCGAATGTCACATCGGTATGCCAGGAGTTGGCAYGGCCGCCGTGCCCGGAATCGAGTTCGAGCAGGAACCGCGTGCCGTCGCGCGAGGGCACGGTAGGGTGGGGCACCGGTGTGCCGAACAGGCTGGCGAAGCCTTCCTGCGCGGCATCGTCGGCAATATAGGGTGCGATTCAGATCGCGAACCGGATATGCGGCGGCAACCCGCCGCCGGCGTCGGGATCCGGCAGGCGCCGGATGGGCGCTTCGGCCAGGTCGGCCGGGCGCCCGGTGAATTCCTGCAGCACATCGTCCTTGACCCGCGCGAAGGACAGCGCCGCGCGGTCGCGCGGATGCGCCAGCGGCACCGGCAGGATGCGGCGGATGCGGCCGGGGCGCGGTTCCATCACCACCACGCGGTCGCCCAGGTAGATGGCTTCCTCCACATCGTGCGTGACCAGGATCATGGTGATGCCCTCGGCCTGCCAGATGCGGTGCAGCTCCTGTTGCAGGTAGGCGCGGGTCAGCGCATCGAGCGCGCCGAAGGGTTCGTCCAGCAGCAGGATCTCCGGGCGCGTGACCAGCGCGCGGGCGATGGCCACGCGCTGCGACATGCCGCCGGAGAGCTGGTGCGGAAACGCGGTCTCGAAGCCGGCCAGCCCGACCAGCCCGATATGCTCGCGCACGGTGCGGCGTTTCCCGGCCTCGGTCAGGTCGGCGTTGAGCAGCGCCATGCGGATGTTCTGCTCCACCGTCAGCCAGGGAAACAGCCGGTGCTCCTGGAACACGATGCCGCGGTCCAGGCTGGTGCCGGCCACGCGCTTGCCGTCGAGCAGGATCTCGCCTTTGTAGTCCTCCTCCAGCCCCACCACCAGCCGCAGCAGCGTGGATTTGCCGCAGCCGCTGGCGCCGACGATGCTGACGAACTCGCCGGGCGCGATCGAGAGGGTGATGTCTTCCAGTACGGGCAAGGGCTCGCCCTTGACTTCATATTGCTTGCGCAGGTGCTCGATGCTGAGCGTGCCGGCATGGGCCATGAGCGGGTTTCTCCAGTGAGTTGTTGGGAGAGCCGGCGATTCAGAACGCGGCGACGGAGCGGCCGCGCCATGCCAGCAGGCGGCTTTCGATACGGCTGGCGATCCAGTTCAGCGTGAAGCCGACCAGCCCGACCACGATCACGCCGAAGATCACCAGGTCCATCCAGAAATTCTCGCGGCCATCGGTCATGGTATTGCCGATGCCTTTGCCGGAGACCAGCATGTACTCGGCGCCGAGCGTGGCCAGCCATGCGTAGATCAGGGCCAGGTGGATGCCGGCAAAGATCGACGGCGAGGCCGACGGCAGCACCACGCGCAGCAGCACCTGCCAGCGCGAGTACTTCAGCACGCGGGCCACTTCCAGCAGGTCCGCGGGCACGCCGCGGATGCCTTCGAAGGTATTGAGCACCACGGGGAAGAACGCCGCCAGCGACAGGAACACCACCTTGGCGGTGTCGCCCAGGCCGAACCACACCGAGATCAGCGGAATCCACGCAAACAGCGAGATCTGCTTGATGGTGTGGAAGGTCGGGCCGAACAATTGCTCGAACAGCCGCGACAGCCCCAGCGCGGTGCCGAACACCAGGCCCACGCTGGCGCCGAGCGCGAAGCCCGCCAGGTCGCGCCACAGGCTGGCGGAGAGCGCCACGAAGAGGGCGCCGCTGCGCACCTGCTGCACCGCCGTGTCCCAGACCTTGGAAACCGGCACCAGCAGCGGCGAGGTGCTCCAGCCGAAACGCACCGCGGCCCACCAGAGGACGATCAGCGCGACCGGCAGGACCCAGCCGCGCAGCGCGCGAGGCATGCGCACGGCACGTGCGCTGGCGGATCGGGTGGTTGGCGTCGTGATTGCATTGGCCATCCTGGCCTCCTTGTATTGCAGCGATCAAAGGCCCGGCTTGCGCCAGCGCAGCACCGCGCGCTCGGCCAGCGCCAGCACCTTGTCCAGCGCGAACCCGACCGCGCCCACCACGATCACCGCGGCGATCACCATATCGAGCTGGAACAGTTGCCTGCCATAAACGATCATGTAGCCGAGCCCTTCGGATGATGCGAGCAGCTCCACCACCACCAGCGCCAGCCAGGCGTGCGTCAGCCCATAGCGGATGCCATTCCAGACCGGCGCGGCCGCGGCGGGAAACACCACCCGCGACAGCAGTTGCCAGCGCGTGAACTTCAGCACCCGCGCCACTTCGATATAGCGCGTGGGCACGTTCTGGATGCCCTTGTACGTATTGAGCGCGATCGGCACCAGCGAGGCCTTGGCGATCAGGATGATCTTGAGCGCTTCGTCGATGCCTACCAGCAGCATCAGCAGCGGCAGCCAGCCCAGCACGGGCACCTGGCTGAAGGCCTTGAAGGTGGGATAGACGTAATCGCGGAAGCCGGGCGACAGGCCCATCGCCACGCCCAGCGCCAGCCCGCCGGCCAGGCCCAGGGCAAAGCCGCCCGCCACCCGCAGCGCGCTGACGGCCAGGTTGGCCTGCAGCTCGCCGCTCTGGTACAGCTCGGCGAGCGTGTGCCAGACCGCGTCGGGCGCGGGCAGGACCTGCGGCGGGATCCATGCGAAGCGTGCCGCCACGTACCAGGCCAGCAGCAGCGCCAGCGGCACCGGCCAGGCCAGCAGCCAGGCGGCGTGATGCAGGCCGGGGCGCCAGTGGCGGTGCGCCTTGCCGCCGTGCTCGGGCGCTGGCCCGGCTGAAACAGGCCGGGCCAGCGCAAGGGAATCGTCGGCGGCCATCGCGTCAGGCTCCGAGAATCTTGCCGTTCGGCTGGTAGACCGGCCAGTAGCTCTGCAGGCTCAGGTCGTTCAGCGCGTTCTTGAGGAAGCTCGTATCGATCCACTGGTCGACATCGAACCTGGCGCGCGACAGGCGCAGGCGGTAGGCCTGCTCGGTGGCGTCCTTGTAGCGGCTGACCAGGAAGGGGTCGAAGTTCGGGTTCAGCCGCACGCGCAGCGGTTCGCCTTCATAGTCCTCCTTCCAGTGCTCGTAAGGCGTGCCGGCGCGCGCCCAGGTGCGCAGCACGTCTTCGCGGTTCTTCTCGTCGGAGGCCCAGCGCGCGGCCTGCACCGCCGCCTTGACGAGTTGCTGGGTGGCTTCCGGATACTTGCTGGCGAAGGCGTCGGTCACCAGCACATGGCTCTGGCGCGTGTAGATCGGCGACTGGCTCTTGCTGGAGTAAAGGATGCGCACCGCGCCCTTGTCGCGCAGGCGCAGGATGTCCATGGCGCCGATGGCGCCGTCGATATCGCGTGTTGTCAGCGCGGCCAGGTAGCCGGCGGTGTCCAGGTTCAGCAGCCGCAGGTCTTTTTCGGCGAGGCCATTGGCCTCAAGCAGGCGCAATGCCGGCAGATGCATATTGGTGCCCTTGAACAGCGACACGCGCTTGCCGCGCAGGTCCGACACCGTCTTGAGCGGGGAGTCGGGCGGCACGCCGATATAGATATTGGTGCGCACGCCCGTGGCCAGCACCAGCCGCGTCTTGAGGCCGGCGGCGCGCGCCACGATGGCGGGCAGGTCGCCCTGCATGGCGAAGTCGAGCTGGTTGGTGCTGATGGCCTCGTTCACCGCCGGGCCCGCGCCTTTGAAGAAGAACCATTCGATAGGCGTGCCCGAGGGCTTGAACGCTTCCTCCAGCCATCCGCGCGCATGGGCGATGGCCATCGAACTACCCGCGAAGCTCGGCGGCGTGCC
Organism: Cupriavidus sp. 05N39; assembly: GCF_056397325.1. NCBI lineage: Bacteria > Pseudomonadati > Pseudomonadota > Betaproteobacteria > Burkholderiales > Burkholderiaceae > Cupriavidus > Cupriavidus sp. 05N39. The sequence continues at coordinate 16,420 of NZ_JBFTNE010000093.1, read as the reverse complement.
GGTGGCCGGCTGCGCCACGCCAATGCGGATCACGTCGGGCCTGGCGGCGCCGCTGGCGCTGAATGCGCTCAGCGGGCTGGCGGAAGCGGCGGCACCCAGGCTGGATACGGCAAGGCGTTTGAGAAGGGTTCGTCGCGTGATTGCCATCTTGGCTGTATCCCTGTGCAAAGCGGTGAAGAGTGAATCGACGGCTCTCAAGATACGCGGTGCTGCCGGCGCGGCAGAAGGAATGTTTTTGGCTTTGGTTATGGGCTGCGCGCATATGCGCCGCAGGTGGCAATGTTTGCGCGGCCACGCATAAGGGCATGCGTTATCCTTCGTTCCGCGAAGCAGCGGGGTGGCATAGAGTGCGCCATTTTCGAACCGTGACCTTGGCGAGCCCATGACGAACAAGAACGAGAAGAACGCGCAGCCGCAATCCGGCCGGCGCCGTTTCCTGCGCCAGGGTGCAGGACTGGGCGGCGTGGCGCTTGGCGCCGGTGCCCTCGCGGCGGCTGCGCCAGCCACGGCGCGTGCCGAAGCGCTGACGGTGCCGCCGTGGACGCGCGCGCCCGGCGAGCCGGTGCTGTGGCGCGCCTACGGCCAGCCCRCTGAGTTCGAGAAGAACGTGATCCGGCGCAACCGGGGCGCCGCGCCGATGCCCGGCGCCAACTCATCGATGACGCCGCTGCAAGACCTGCACGGCATCATCACGCCCACGGGCCTGGTATTCGAGCGCCACCACGCCGGCATCCCGCTGATCGATCCTGCCCTGCACCGGCTGGCCGTGCATGGGCTGGTGGATCGTCCGCGCATCTTCACCATGGACGACCTGGTGCGGCTGCCATCGGTGTCGCGCATTCACTTTCTCGAATGCTCCGGCAATACCGGGCGCGAATGGCGCGCGCCGAGCGCCACTTCGGTACAGATCAGCCACGGCTTGCTGTCGTGCTGCGAGTGGACCGGCGTGCCGCTCTCCGTCGTGCTGGAAGAGGTGGGCGTGCAGCCGGAAGCGGCCTGGGTGCTGGCGGAGGGAGCCGATTCCGCGGCGATGACGCGCAGCGTGCCGATGGCCAAGGCGCTGGAGGATGCGCTGCTCGTCTACGCGCAGAACGGCGAGATGCTGCGGCCCGAGCACGGCTATCCGCTGCGGCTGTTCCTGCCGGGCTTTGAAGGCAATATGAGCATCAAGTGGCTGCGCCGCCTCAAGCTCGGGCGCGAGCCGTTCATGACGCGCGAGGAAACCGCGAAGTACACCGACTCGCTGCCCGACGGTAGCGCGCGCCAGTTCACCTTCCTGATGGACGTGAAATCGGTGATCACGTTTCCCGCGCCGGATCACGTGCTGCGCGACAGGGGCTTCCATGAAATCTCCGGGCTCGCGTGGTCCGGCCATGGCCGCATCCGGCGCGTGGACGTATCCGTGGACGGCGGCCGCAGCTGGCGCGAGGCAAAGCTGCAGGATCCCGTGCTCGACCGTGCGCTCACGCGCTTCCGGCTGTCGTGGCGCTGGGATGGCGGCCCCGCGGTGCTGCAAAGCCGCGCCATCGACGAGGCCGGCAATGTGCAGCCCTTGCCGGATCAACTGGTGGCCGCGCGCGGCTACGAGTCCACTTATCACTACAACGCCATCCAGGCATGGCGCGTGGGCGCCGACGGGAGGATTGCCAATGCGCGCGCCTGACACTCTCCGTAGATCCCTTGGTGCTGTCCTGCTGGCGATGGTCGCGGTGTGCCCGCGGGCACAGGCGCAGACCTATGGCCTGGGCCTGCTGGCCAGCGAGCGCGATCTCGCCGCATGGAATATCGACGTCACGCCCGATGGCGCCGGCCTGCCGCCGGGCAGTGGCAGCGTGGCGCGCGGCAAGCAGGTCTACGAAAACTTATGCGCCGCGTGCCACGGCATCAAGGGCGAAGGCAAACCGGCCGATGCGCTGGTGGGCGCGCAAGGGAGTCTGAAGAGCGCGCACGCGAATGGCAAGCCGCCGCTGAAGACCATCGGCAGTTTCTGGCCGTATGCGACCACGGTGTTCGATTTCATCAATCGCGCGATGCCTTACAACGCGCCGCAAAGCCTGAAAGCGGACGAGGTTTATGCGGTCACGGCCTACCTGCTGCATCTGAACGGCATTGTGCCCGCGGAGGCTGTGCTCGATGCGCGGACCCTACCGCAGGTGCGGATGCCGAACCGCGATGGCTTCGTTGCCGACGGCCGGCCCGATACCGCCAACGTGCCCTGCCGCAACGCCTGTGCGGCGCGACCCTGAGTCCAATGTAAAGACATGGATATGCGTTAAACGGATAAGCGGCAGCGATTTCATTCGTTGACCGCTGCAGGCCTGGAACTCTACAGTGCAAAGCTTGAGAACGAGCGGTGCAGGGCCCGGCTTTTGCCGGAAACGGCATCGCACCTGGATCCGATATCGGATCCGCACTTTAGGTCTTCCGTTTTAGGTCCCCCGCTTAAGAGCCTGTCATGACGATTGGAACCCACACGGCCTCATTCACGCTTGCTGCCGCCCCCGCCGTTTCAGCCGCTGCTTCCGGCAGCGCCGCTTTCGAGATCCGTCCGTTCGAGGCGCCGCTCGGCGCGGAGATCATCGGCCTGGACTTGTCCGAGCCGCTGTCCGCGGAAGACTTCGCGCGCATCCATCGCGCGCATCTCGACTATCACGTGGTGGTGTTCCGCGACCAGCGCATCACGCCGGAACAGCAGATCGCCTTCAGCCGCCGCTTCGGGCCGTTGCAGATCCATGTGCTGCATCAGTTCCAGCTCGCCGGTCATCCCGAGATACTGATCGTCTCCAATGTGCTCAAGGACGGCAAGCCGATCGGCCTGGGCGACGCCGGGCATTTCTGGCATTCCGATCTCTCGTACAAGGAAAAGCCCAGCCTGGGCTCGCTGCTGCATGCGCAGGAGCTTCCGGCCGAGGGCGGCGATACGCTGTTCGCCAACATGCACCTGGCCTGGGAGACGCTGCCCGCGCACCTGAAGAGCGCGGTGGAAGGGCGCAATGCCGAGCACACCTACCTGGCCAGGTACGCCGAGTTGCAGCAACGCAGCCCGTGGCGTCCCAACCTGACGCCCGAGCAGATCGCGCAGGTGGCGCCGGTGCTGCAGCCGGTGGTGCGCACGCATCCGGAGACCGGCCGCCGCGCGTTGTTCGTCAGCGAGCATTTCACCACGCGCATCGCCGGGCTGCCCGAGGATGAAAGCCGTGACCTGCTGGCGCAACTGTTCGCGCATAGCGTGAAGCCGGAACACGTCTATCGCCACGCATGGCAGGAGCACGACCTGGTGTTCTGGGACAACCGCTCGCTGCTGCACCTGGCCGCCGGCTGCCCGGAGTCGCTGCGCCGCGTGATGTATCGCACCACGATCGAGGGCGACCTGCCGGTCTGACCGGCACGCACGTCCGGATCATCCTGTCCCATACCGAATCCACCGAACCGAATCCACCGGAGTTCCGCATGTCCCTGCTTCGTTCCCGTCTCTTCTCCGCCCGCTGGCCGCGTGGCGCCGTCGCGCTCGCGCTGGCTGCCGGCATGGCGATGTCCGGCGCGGCCCGTGCGGAAGGGAAGATCCGCATCGCCGAGCAGTTCGGCGTAGTCTACCTGCTGCTCAACGTGGCGCGCGACCAGCAACTGATCGAGAAACACGGCAGGCAGCAGGGCGTCGATGTCAAGGTGGAGTGGACGCAGTTGTCCGGCGGCGCGGCCGTCAACGATGCGCTGCTGTCCGGCGCGATCGATATCGCCGGCGCCGGCGTGGGGCCCTTGCTGACGATGTGGGATCGCACGCACGGCAAGCAGAATGTGAAGGGCGTGGCGTCGCTGGGCAACTTCCCGTACTACCTGGTCAGCAACAATCCCAAGGTCAAGACCATTGCCGATTTCACCGACAAGGACCGCATCGCGCTGCCCGCGGTGTCGGTATCGGTGCAGTCGCGCGTGCTGCAGCTTGCCGCCGCCAGGCAATGGGGCGACAAGGAATTCAACCGCCTGGACAAGTGGACCGTGGCGGTGCCGCACCCCGATGCGGCCGCGGCCATCATCGCCGGCGGCACCGAGATCAGCGGCCACTTCGGCAACCCGCCGTTCCAGGAACAGGAACTGGCCGGCAACCCCAATGCGCGCATCGTGCTGAACTCGTATGACGTGCTGGGCGGCCCCAGCTCGGCCACGGTGCTGTACGCCACCGAGAAATTCCGCAATGACAATCCCAAGACCTATCGCGCCTTTGTCGATGCGCTGGCCGAGGCGGCACGGTTCGCCACTGCCAACCCGGAAGCTGCGGCCGACCTGTATATCCGCGTGAACAAGGCCCGGATCGACCGCGCGCTGCTGGTCAAGATCCTGAAGAACCCGCAGGTGCAGTTCAAGGTCACGCCGCAGAACACCTTCGCGCTGGCCGAGTTCATGCATCGGGTGGGCGCCATCCGCAACCAGCCGAAATCCTGGCAAGACTATTTCTTCCAGGACCCGGCCACTGCCCAGGGTAGCTGACATGGCCGTGCAGCCTTCCCCGCTACGCGTGGTTTCCGCGCGCCCCGCCGCAGCCACGCCGCTGTTGCAGGTCGACGGCGTCTCGCTGGAGTACCGCACCCGCGAGCGCGTGGTGCGGGCCACCCACCAGGTCAGCTTTGATGTCCATGCCGCCGATCGCTTTGTGCTGCTTGGCCCTTCGGGCTGCGGCAAGTCGACCCTGCTCAAGGCGGTGGCGGGCTTCGTGCCGCCGTGCGAGGGCGAGATCCGGCTGGAGGGCGTGCCCGTCAGCGCGCCCGGCCCCGACCGCATCGTGGTGTTCCAGGAGTTCGACCAGTTGCCGCCCTGGAAGACGGTGCGGCAGAACGTGATGTTCCCGCTGGTGCGCTCACGCGGCATGTCACGGCGCGAGGCCTCGGCATGCGCGCTGCATTTTCTCGACAAAGTCGGGCTGGCGAATTTCGCCGATGCCTATCCGCACACCCTGTCCGGCGGCATGAAGCAGCGCGTGGCGATTGCCCGCGCGCTGGCGATGCGGCCCAAGGTGCTGCTGATGGACGAGCCCTTTGCCGCGCTCGACGCGCTGACGCGCCGGCGCATGCAGGAGGAATTGCTGGCGCTGTGGAACGACGCCGCCTTCACGCTGCTGTTCGTCACGCATTCGATCGAGGAAGCGCTGGTGGTCGGCAGCCGCATCCTGCTGCTGTCGCCGCATCCGGGGCGCGTGCGCGCCGAACTCAACAGCCACCAGTACGACCTGGCCAGCCAGGGGGGCGCGGAGTTCCAGGCTACCGCGCAACGCATCCATCATCTGCTGTTCGACGAGCCGCCGCACGCCGCGCCGTCGACGGCACGCACCGCGCAGGCGCGCTGAGCCCCGCCAGGATCGACCATGAGCACAAGCACGTCATCTATTCCCGCCACCACGGTGGTCCGCGCCGAATATGAGCGCAAGCTCGAACCCTTCACCGCCTTGCCGGTGGCGCGCGCCTTGCCCTGGCCGCAACGCCTGTGGCAGCAAGGCTGGCTGCGCAAGGCGCTGATCCTGGCGGTGCTGGCCTGCCTGTGGGAAATCATCGCGCGCGTGCAGGACAACGACCTGCTGTTGCCGGGCTTTCTCGCCACCGCGCGCGCCTTTGCCGAAGGCATCGGCAATGGCGAGCTGCTGACCAAGGCGGGCATCTCCATGTCGGTGCTGCTGCAAGGCTACGCCGGCGGCATCGTGCTGGCCTTCGTGCTGACCACGCTGGCGGTCTCGACCGAGCTGGGGCGCGATGTGCTGGACACGCTGACCGCCATGTTCAACCCGCTGCCGGCCATCGCGCTGCTGCCGCTGGCGCTGTTGTGGTTCGGGCTGGGCAGCAAGAGCCTGGTGTTCGTGCTGGTGCATTCGGTGCTGTGGCCGCTGGCACTGAACACCTATGCGGGCTTTCGCGGGGTGCCCGACACCCTGCGCATGGCCGGGCGCAACTACGGGCTGCGCGGCTTGCGCTATGTGCTGCTGATCCTGGTGCCGGCCGCGCTGCCCGCCATCCTGTCCGGTCTGAAGATCGGCTGGGCCTTCGCCTGGCGCACGCTGATCGCGGCCGAGCTGGTGTTTGGCGCGTCGTCTGGCAAGGGCGGGCTGGGCTGGTACATCTTCCAGAACCGCAACGAGCTGTACACCGACCGCGTGTTCGCCGGCCTGGCCATGGTGATCCTGATCGGCCTGCTGGTGGAGAACCTGGTGTTCAAGACGCTGGAACGCGTGACAGTGCGCCGCTGGGGCATGCAGCACTAAGGCGGTATTGGCCCGCAACGGCGTGGAGCGGGCAGAGCGCCAGCGGCGACGACTGGCTTCAGCGCGAAGTGCGCTGTGTTTCGATCAGCCGGCACAGTGTCTGGATGGCGCCTGGCATGGATTCCGCGGGGGTATTGCCAAAACCCATCAGCAAGCCTTGCCGCGCGCTTGTGCACGGCGGCGCGAAGAATCCCGATAGCGGCGCGACGCCAATCTGTTGTGCCCGTGCGGCGGCTACCAGCGCCTGGTCGTCGCAATCATCGGGTAACTCCGCAAGGAGATGCAGTCCCGTGGTAGCGGTCAAGACGGACAGATCTCCACTGCCTGCGGCACTGATAGCCGACAGCAAGGCAGAGCGCCGTTGCGCGTAGAGCGATTTGGTTCTGCGAATATGCGTGCCGAGATGGCCGTTGCCGACAAATTCTGCGGCAGTGACCTGCAGCGACATCGGCACACGGTGGCCGCTGCCATTGCGCACTTTTTGCAGAATATCGATCAGATCGTCGGGCACGACCAGGAATCCCAGCCTCAGGCCTGGGGCCAGCAGCTTACTAAGTGTACCGATATAGATCACGCGTCCGTTGTCGCCATCAAGTGCTTTCAGGGCAGTCGTCGGCGCGCAATCGTAGTGGAACTCGCTATCGTAATCATCTTCAAGAATGAACGCATCGGCATCGTGGGCCCACTGCAAGAGTGCTAGGCGCCGTGCCAGGCTCATGGTGACGCCCAGCGGGTATTGGTGCGAGGGCGACACCACCGCAAGCTTTGCATCGGGCGCGCGCGAGCGCCCATCGAGCACATCCAGGCCTTCTGCATCCACGCGAATACCGACCGCGCTCACTCCGGATAGCAAAAGGCTGCGATAGGCGGCATCGTATCCGGGATTCTCCACCCAAACGCGATCCCCGCTATCCGTGAGCGCTAGCGTTGCGATCAGGATTGCCGCTTGCGCGCCGGGGGTAACGACGATGTTGTGCGAACGGCAGCTTACACCGCGCGCCGCGCCGAGATACTCCGCCAGCGCTTCTCGCAATGGCAGGAAACCTTGCGGGTCGCCATACGAAAAATCCGGCGGCGTGCGCCGGCGCCAGATGCGGCCCTCAAGGCGGCCCCATAGCGCGTAGGGGAATGCATCCAGGGCTGGCAGACCCGGGGTCAGTGGCCACGCCGCATGCGCGACCGACATTGAATCGGGACCGACCAGCAGTCGCGCGCGTGCCGACCCCATCGTTGCTTGCCGCGGGGCTACAGGCGTGCATAGCGATTGCGCCTTGTTGCCGATCCGGGCCGCCACATAGGTACCCGCGCCCTGACGCGCCTGCAGAAACCCCTCGGCGATCAGCTGCTCGTAGGCATCGGTGACAGTCATTCGCGACATGCCGAGTTCCAGCGCCAGTACCCGCGATGCCGGAAGCCGGATGCCTGCCTGCAAGGTGCCATCCGCGATGCCTCTGCGAAAAAAACGCACCAGTTGCTCGCGCAGGGATAGGGGATCGTCTTGTGACGGCAGGAAGCCGGTCCAGATCGGATAAGCAGTGGCGCGCGTCTTCACAAGGGCGATTTGGTCTGGTCTGTGTGTGCCTGGGCAAGCGCTGCAAAAGGCGCTTGGGTCACAAAGTGGTCTGATTAATTATATATAAGTGGATATTCAAAATAGACCATTTAGACCGCAAACTCGGGACCTATGCAACCAATCAAAGACTCAAGCACGGCCCCCTTGACGGCGACGGTCCGCCGATCAGACGACTTGCTGCATCCAATCGTTGCGGCGCTGATCTCGGTGATCGTCAACTACGGTGGGACCTTTATTCTGGTGCTCCAGGGCGCGAAGTCCGCTGGACTGAGCCCCCAGCTGACCGCTTCATGGATCTGGTCGATCTCGATCGGCGTCGGAGTGACCGGGGCCTGGCTGAGTTACCGTTATCGCGAGCCAATCATCACGGCATGGTCTACGCCAGGAGCTGCCTTTCTCATTTCAGTACTGCCGAATACGCCTTATCCGGAAGTCATCGGCGCCTATATGCTGTCCGCCCTTGGTTTTGTGGTGCTGGGGCTGTCGGGCTACTTCGAGCGGGTCGTGAAGATGATCCCATCAGGCATCGCGGCAGGCCTTCTGGCTGGCATTTTGCTGCGCTTTGGCATGGGTGCCTTTGGTGGCGCGGGCGTTGATCCGTTGTTGGTAGGCGCACTGATTCTCAGCTATGCAGTGCTGCGCCGCTTTACGGCGCGTTATGCGATCATTGGCGTACTGGTGATCGCCATCATGCTGTTGCTTGGGCTGGGGCAGGTCAGCTTCCAGAGTGTTGCGCTGAGTTTGGCTGCACCCGTGCTGACCACGCCAGCCTTCTCGCTCAACGCGGTGTTTAGCGTTGCGCTCCCACTGTTCCTGATCACGCTGACCGGCCAGTACATGCCGGGAATGCTGGTGCTGCGCAACGACGGCTTCAAGACCAGTGCCAATCCCATACTTACGGTGACCGGGCTTGGTTCCCTGCTGATGGCGCCTTTCGGCTCCCATGCATTCAATGTGGCAGCGATAACGGCGGCAATCTGCACGGGCAAGGAGGCGCACGAAAATCCAGCCAGGCGGTACATCGCCGGCCTTGCCTGCGGGGTGTTCTACACGCTCGTCGGTGTGTTCGGTACGACCCTGGTGACGTTGTTTGTGGTGCTCCCCGCGACTTTCATTACCACGCTGGCTGGCCTCGCCTTGCTGGGGGCAATTGGCGGCAGCCTCGCAACCGCGCTGGGCGATCCACGTGGACGTGAAACGGCCTTGATGACATTTCTGGCGACAGCGGCCGACGTCACGCTATTCGGGCTTGGCGGTGCATTCTGGGGATTGCTTGTCGGTCTGGTTGTGCATGGATTGATCCATGGCAGTTTCAGATGTTCCAGGTGCGGCTAATCCACTTTATACCCCGCCGCGACCGCTGCCACAGGCTGAGGAGTGGCCTTATCTATCGCCTTGCGGACGCAGCAGAGTCGAGTTTTCGAGCCCGAGCTTCGCAAGCACGCGTCCGGCGGCATTCGCCACGCTCTCGCCGTGCGGGGGCATGACCAGGTGCGCCGCCTCGCGATAGAGCGGATCGCGTACCCGGTAAAGGGCTTCCAGCGTGGCGCGCGGGTTGGGGCCTTGCAGCAGCGGGCGGTTGCGGCCGCGCCGGGTGCGCTGCCACAACTCCGCGGGTGAAGCGCTCAGGTAGATCACGTAGCCGCGCGAGCGCAGCATCTCGCGGTTTTCCGGGCGCAGCACGGCGCCGCCGCCGGTGGCCAGCACGATGCCTTTACGCTGTGTCAACTCGTCGAGCGTGCGGGTTTCGCGCTGGCGGAAGCCTTCCTCGCCTTCCAGCTCGAAGATAGTGGGAATGCGCACGCCGCAACGCGCCTCGATTTCGTGATCCGTATCGAAAAAAGGCAGCCCCAGCCGGCGCGCCACCGTCCGGCCAATGGTGGTCTTACCGGCGCCCATGAAGCCGATGAAGAAGAGGTTTTCGAAGTCCAAGTGTGGGGGGGAGCCAGCGGCAGGCTCCGGATTCGGTCTTCTCTACGTTAGCACGAGATGGGCGCCGCTCAAAACGGCACGGTGTTCCGTTGCTTCGGCGGCTTCGGTACAAGGGGCTTCACAGACCGAGCAGCTGCCGCGCTTGCGCGGGCGTGGCCACGGCGCGGCCATACTCCGCGCACAACTGCGCTACCCGGCCGACCAGTTGCGCATTGCTGGCGGCCAGCGTGTCCTTGTCCCAGCGCACGTTGTCTTCCAGGCCGGTGCGGCAGTGGCCGCCGAGTTGCAGCGTCCAGTGGTTGACTTCCAGCTGGTGCCGGCCGATCCCCGCCGCGGTCCAGGTCGCGCCAGGCAGCACCTTCTTCAGTTGCTCCACCTGGAACTCCAGGATCTCCTTGCGCGCCGGCAGCGCGTTCTTGATGCCGAACACGAACTGCACATGCACCGGGGGCAGCAGCAGCCCTTCCTTGACCAGGTCCGCCGTGTTGTAGAGCATCGCCAGATCGAAAATTTCGATCTCGGGCTTGATGTGGTAATCGCGCATGGCCTTGGCCAGCGCGCGCACGAAATCGGGCGGGTTTTCGTAGACCGTGGTGGGGAAGTTGACCGAGCCGGTGGCCAGCGAGGCCATGTCGGGGCGCAGGTCGAGCATGGCGCCGCGCTGCTCCATGGCGCGTCCGCGTCCGCCGGTGGAGAACTGCACGATCATGCCGGGGCAGTGCTTGCGGATGCCGTCCTGCAATTGCGCGAAACGCGCGGGGTCCGAACTGGAGTTCCCGGCTTCGTCGCGCACGTGCAGGTGGACCAGCGTGGCGCCCGCCTCGAAGCTCTCGTGCGTGCTCTCGATCTGCTCCGCGACGGAGATGGGGATGGCGGGGTTGTCCGTCTTGCGGGGGACCGAGCCGGTGATGGCCACCGAGATGATGCAGGGTTCTTGCATTTGAAACTCCGGGGAACGATTGTGGTGCCCGCCTCAGGCGGGCCGGGCCTTGTGGTTGCGGCTGGCCAGGGCTTGGGCCGCCATGCGCAGCGAGGCGTTGGCCGCGCCGAAGCCGAGGTAGCCGTCGCGCTGCACCAGCTCGAAGAAGAAGCGGTCGTGGAAGGGCTCGGTGTAGGCGTGCAGGAATTCGCCGCCGGCATCCTTGTCGTAGAGCAGTTGCTGCCGGCGCAGGCGCTCCAGCAGCGCGTCGTCCAGTCCGAGCCGCGCGCCGACATCGTCGTAGTAGTTGTCGGGCACGTGGAGCATGGCGGCCTCGGCGGGAACGATGCGCTCCAGCGTGGCGCTCAGGCCGGGCGTACGGAAGGCAATGTGGTGGATGCCCGAGCCGGCATAGGCCGTGACGAACCTGCCGGTGGCGGTGCGGCTGCTTTCCGAGACGTTGAGCGGAATCCGGATGTTCTGCTCCGGGCTGACCATGGCGCGGCTTTTCACCAGTCCGTACGGGTCGGCGATCTCGTGCAGCGCCTCGGCCTGCAGGCCGAACACCGTCTTGTAGAACAATACGAAGCTGTCGAGCCGGTGCGGTGGCAAGGCCTGGGCGATATGGTCGATGGCCGTGAGGCCCGCGCCTGTGTCGTCGGCGCAGCCGGGTTCCAGCACGAAGTCGCTCTCGTAGATGCTGCGGTCCGAGTCCTTCTCGTCGATCAGGTAGAACAGCATGCCGTCCGGCGCGCGCACCGCGGGAATGCTGCGCTCGTCCGGGCCGATGGGCTCGCGCCATTCCTTGCACAGCAAGGCCCGCGCACGCGAGACGGCGCGCTGGGCGTCGTCCACCTTCAGCCCGAGCGCGCAGACGGAAGGCCCGTGAAGCTGGAAGTGCTCCGCGGCGGCGCTGTCCTGCTCGGCGTTGAGGATGATATTGACGCCGCCCTGGCGGTACAGGTCCACCGCCTTGGAGCGGTGGCGGCCGGCGTGGCTGAAGCCCAGCGAACGCAGCCGCGTGCCCAGTTCCCGTCCGGCTACATAGTCCACCGCGAATTCCAGGAAGTCGACGCCGCCGAAATGCGGCGCGGCTGGCAGGGCGGGGCCCCCGGCTTCGGATTCGAGCCAGATCAGCGAGCGCAGGCCATCCTGCGCGGTCAGGCGCGCGGGCGCCGCGCGGAATTCGTCGTTGAAGATCTCCAGCGACAGTGGTCCGCGATAGCCCGCGCCGATGGCCGCGCGTGCAAACTCGGTCACGGCGAGATCGCCCTGGCCGGGAAAGTTGCGGTAGTGCCGGCTCCACGACAACACGTCCATGCTCATGCGGGGCGCATCGGCCAGTTGCACGAAGAACAGCTTCTCCGCCGGCACTTCGTCGATGCCTTCCAGCGTGTCGCCCAGCGAGAGCGTGTGGAAGCTGTCCAGGATCAGGCCCAGCGCGGGGTGGTCGGCCCGCCGCACGATATCCCATGCCTGCCGCCACAGCCTGGTGTGCCGGGCCCAGGCCAGCGCCTCGAAGCCCACCAGGAGCCCGCGCTTCGCCGCGGCTTCGGCCATGGCGCGCAGGTCGGCGGCGGCGCGCGCGGGATCGTCGATGGCGATGCCCTGCACATTGCTGCAGACCAGCACCATGCGCGCGCCCAGTTCCTCCATCACGTCGAACTTGCGTTCAGCGCGCGCCATGTTGCGGGCGCGGAATTCGTCGGGCATCGCCTCGAAATCGCGGAAGGGCTGGTACAGCGGGATATCCAGGCCGAGATCGGCCGCGATGCGGCGCACATCGGCAGGGGAGCCATCGAAATTCAACAGGTCGTTCTCGAAGATTTCGACGCCATTGAAACCGGCCGCGGCGGCCGCTTCCAGTTTTTCCGGCAAGGTGCCGGACAGCGATACGGTGGCGATCGATTTCGGATGGCGCCAGGCTGCGGTTTGCATGTCAGATCCTGCGTGCTTCGTGTAGGGGAAGGTTAGGACCGATCTGACGCAGCAACAAGCGCAATCCGCGCGCATACGTGCGATAATCGCGCCATTGAGAGCGACTGGCGCTCGGAACTAGGGTTATCGCTATGGATAAAGAACCGCTGAACCGGCGCGACTGGATTGCCGGACTGGAAAAGGGCCTGGCCATCCTGGAGGCCTTCGATAACGATCATCCGCGCCTGACGCCGACGCAGGCGGCCCAGCTGACGGGCCTCACACGTACCGCGGCACGACGTTATCTGCTCACCCTGGAGCATCTGGGCTATACCACCAGCGACGGCACGCTGTTCAGCCTGACCCCCCGCGTGCTCAAGGTGGGCTGGTCCTACTTCGACTCGGCGCGCCTGCCGCGCACGGTGCAGCCTTTCCTGCAGCAGATCACGGCGGCGGTCGGCGAGCCGGCGTACCTGAGCGTGCTGGATGCATGGGAACTGGTGTTTATCTGCCGTACGGGTACGAGCCGGGTGATGAATACGGGTTTTGTGCTGGGTGCGCGCGTGCCGGCGCCGCTGGCTTCCGCCGGCGTGATGATGCTGGCCTCGGAGCCTGAGGACAGGGTCAAGGCGTGGCTGGAAGACGTCGTGCTGACGCCGTACACGCCGTACACGATCATGCAGCAGGACCGGCTGCTGGCCGAGATCAGGAAGGCGGGCGCGCAGGGTTATGCGCTGGTCGAGCAGCAGTTGCAGATCGGCGTGCGGGGGGTGGCGGTGCCGCTGCGGGATCGCCATGGGAAAGTGATCGCCGCGCTGAGCGTGAATATGCAGATCGGGGAGGAGAGCGCGGAGCAGGCGCTGGAGCGGGTGTTGCAGGTTTTGCAGGATACGGCGATATCGATCATGCGGGTGTTGTGAGCAACCAGGCGCGCCGCAAGAGTGTGTGTTTGCCGGCCAACTGACTATCACTGACCACCGAGGCCACCATGACAATCAAACGTGCGGACCTTAACAAGGTCGACCTCTCGGATGTCGCAACCGGTGAAACGATCGAGCCGGCACACCCGGGAGAAATCCTGCGCGAGGACTTCCTCGTTCCACTCAATATGTCCGCGAATGCGCTCGCGGTGGCCCTGCACGTGCCGGCACCGCGCATCAACGACATCGTGCGCTGCCGCCGCACCATTTCGCCGAATACTGCGCTGCGCCTGACGCGGCACTTTGGCACCACGCCTGAATTCTGGACGAATCTGCAAGCGACCTATGACTTGCGCGTTGCGCAAGCGGCCGCCGGCGAAGCGATAGCTCGCGAGATTGCGCCGCTGGCGGCGTGATGGATCCACTCACTCCCCACCATCCCCCAACGCCGTCGCCAGCACATGCGGCCCTTCGGTAAGCTGCGCTTTCAAAAAATCGATGCACACCCGCATCTTGGCCGACCCCGAAGCCCGCGCGGTCGTCACCGCCCACACATCGGCTGGTTGCCGGTCAGCCGGCAGCACCCGCACCAGCGCATCGTTTCCTGCGGCAGATCACAGCGGCGGCCAGCTCGGCAGCGCAACTTCTTATCGCCTGACAGGCCCACGGTCAGTGCCGCGCTTTCCCATGGCTCGGATTTCACCCGCCGACGAACCGTCCGCTCGTTGGGCCAACTGGTTGATCCCGGGCGAGCCAGTCCTGCACTTCACTGTCCAAGGCCGGCAGTTGGCGAATGCCGCATCACGCATGTCCCTAGCGACTCACCGGTCTGCAGGCAGTCCCACAAGGGTTGCAGGAGCGAGCCCACTAGGAAGCCGAACAACAGGGCGGCGATGACATAGGCACCAACACGGTCGCGGGGCGGATCGGCGCGATTGAACCAGGCGCCGATCCGGCGCAGCCCATAACCGGCCAGATAGATCGCCGGAAACAGGAGGGCGGAGAACACGGATATGATGCCGAATGCGAAATACTGCATGCTTGTTTCCTTGAGTTTGGGAAGGTGCGTAGAGCGTATCGAGCCAAGTCAGCCTGCCATGGCGTCCGAACTGCCGATCAGCACGCAGCCGCATTCGGTGCCATCGCCTTCGCAGGCAGCGGGACGCTCGCCAATCATCAGGCCGGAGGTCGCTTCGATGATCTTGTTGATGCCGTGCGGCCGCCCGTCCGGGTAGTGCTGGGGGCAGTCCACCAGATCGCCCAGGCGGGCCATCGGCTGGCCGTCCAGCAGGTCCACCTCGGACCCGGTAGCGACCACGCCGTCGTGGCTGGTCTTGTCGCCCTTCTTGATGAGTCTGCGTTGCATCCTGTGTTCTCCTGAACTGGCTTATTGGGTGACGACCACTTCGACGCGGCGGTTGGTGGCGCGTGCGGTTGCGGTGGCGTTGTCCGTCAACGGCTCGCTATCCCCCTTGCCGACGGCTTCCAGCCGCTCCTTGGCGACGCCCTGCTGGCGAGGTATTCGCTGACCACGGTGGCGCGCTCCTCGGACAGTGCCTGATTCGATGGGTAGCGGGCGCTCTTGATCGGCTGGTTGTCACTATGGCCGATGATCTGCACCGTGCCCTCCACCTTGTTGAACTCGGCGGCCAGCTTATCGAGCGCTGGTAATAGTTTCCTGCGTACCTCGGCCTGGCCTGCGCCAAACATATCGTCGCCCCGAAACACCACGGTGCTGCGGCGGTAATCGTCCTTGACGGCCACCACACCGCGCGCAATCTCGTCCTTCAAGCGCTCTGTGAGCCGTAGTGGCATGGGCGGGGGCGGTGGCTTCATGTTGCCGATGTCCGTGAGTATTTGCAGCACTTCGCGCTGTTTGACCAACAGCTGATATTTGAACGAGATGAACATTCCGAGGAGGATCACCGAGGATAGCGCTACGGTGATCCAGACAGGTATGACGCGCAGCGGGGGGAAGCGGCCAGGCGGTGCGGGCTTCCAGTGGGGCGACAGTGCTTTCGGTACGGGGCCGCGATGCTGTAGCAGCAGGTCGTACAGCCGCCGGCGAATGGCATTGATACGCTGTGTTCCATCTGGCATCTTGCAATAGCGGCCTTGGAATCCCAGTGACAGCAGGATGTACATCACCTCGATGACGTCGATGTTCTCCGTCGGGTTTTTCAGCAGCCGGGCCAGCAGCTGAAAGAAGCGCTCGCCGCCCCGGTTGTCCTGATGGTGCAGGACCAGCAAGCTGTTCGTCGTCCACCAGCCTTGCCCCCAATCGTGCCGCTGAACGCCTTCATCGATGGCGCTGCAGAGGCAATAGTGCGCAGCGACAATATGTTCGTGCTTGATGTTCGCCCGTTCGGCCAGTTCCTGGAAATCCTTCAACTCCGCTGTCACGATGTCATGGAGATGCGGAACCATCTCCCGATCCTTCACCGGCGGCATCTCCGCAACAGCGAGAGCGAGTGGCCAGGCGGCTTCCATCAGTGGATTCGGCGCCGACAGCATCGTCTTCAAGCGCTGTTCCATGGTGGGTGGCGGCCGAATCACGCGCCTCTTCGGCCTGGGTTCTTCCGAATTGATAGCGGCTGGTTTGCCGTCATTACTCAGTGCTTGTGCCATGCCACTGGCTGAGGGCGGCGTGTCCGTCGCGGGTTCGGGCTTCTTCTGCGCGTCCATGGTCAACGTCTCCCTCAATCCGCCGGCGTAACCGGGTATGGCGCATCCGTCACGGTGTAGCCAAGATCGCGCAGCTTCTGCTTGACGAGTTCACGCTGTTCCTTGGTGTAGGTGACGTGTTCCTCGATCTTGAACGGCAGGTCCAGTTTCAGTGTCTTGGCGATGATGTTCAGCGCGTAGTCGCGTGCGCGGCAATAGCGCTGTTCTTCGGGTGTCATGGCCTGCTCGAC
>NZ_JBFTNE010000092.1:0-27897 GCF_056397325.1 Cupriavidus sp. 05N39 | reverse complement strand
CCATCAACACGGTCTCGACATCGCCCAGCGCGAGCTGCTGCTCGGCCATATGGTCAAGCAGCCCGTGCACCGCCGCTTCGCGCAGTTCCGGCAGCGTGCCCCTGACGCCCAGGCGCGGCGCGGTGTCCATCGCCTGCGGCGCGCTGCTGGGCAGGAACAGGTGGTCCGCGGAAATCTGCCCGCCATTGCTGGCCAGGATCACGCCGCGCTCGATCACGTTTTCCAGTTCGCGGACGTTGCCCGGCCAGTCGTAGCGCCTGAGTTCCGCCAACGCGCGGTCGGTGATGCCGACGATCTTCTTGCCGTGGCGCGCGCCGTAGCGGGCAATGAAGCGCTCTACCAGCAGGCGGATATCGTCGAGGCGCTCGCGCAGCGGCGGGATGGTGACGGGATAGACGTTGAGCCGGTAGTACAGGTCCTTGCGGAAAGTCCCCTGCTTCACGGCTTCGGCCAGGTCTACGTTGGTGGCGGCCACCAGCCGTACGTCCACCTTGCGCGGCTCGGCGCCGCCCACCCGCTCCACCTCGCCTTCCTGCAGCACCCGCAGCAGCTTGGACTGCGCCGACGCCGACAACTCGCCCAGTTCGTCCAGGAACAGCGTGCCGCCATGCGCCCGCTCGAAGCGGCCGGGGCGCGACTGGTGGGCGCCGGTGAAGGCGCCCTTCTCCACGCCGAACAGCTCGGCTTCGATCAGTTCATCGGGGATCGCCGCGCAATTGACGGCGATGAAAGGCTTGTCGGCCCGCGCGCTGACCGCGTGCAGCGCTTGCGCGAAGCGCTCTTTGCCGACGCCGGTCTCGCCCAGCAGCAGCACCGTGACATGGCTTGCGGCGGCGCGCTGCAACAGGCCCCAGGCAGCGCGGAACCCGGGCGCGCTGCCCACCAGATCGGCGGGCTTGCCGTTGTTGCGCTGCAGGGCGCGCAGGTGCTCGACCTCGCTTTGCAGCTCCAGGATGGTCTCGATCACCGGGTCGGGCTGGTAGAGCTTTAGCACCTCGGCACCGTCCTCCCACGCTTCCAGCGGCTTGCCGACGATGCGGCAGTGATCGTGGCCGCAGGCGATGCACTCCACCTCGCGGTAGAGGATGGTGCGGCCCATCAGGGCCGAGGTATAGCCCGTGGCGTAGCCGATCTGCATCCAGCAGGCCGGCTCATCGACGATGCCGAACAACTGGCGGTGGACATCGCCTTCGAAGGAGTCTTCCCACAGGAATTCGCCGTCGTAGATGCCGGCGGCGATGTCGATATCCACCTTCACCGGGGTCACGCGCACCACGCCTTCGATGGTGTGCAGGCAGGGCCCGATCTCCAGCAGGCCGAAGTCGCTGTCGCCGGGGCGCAGCTTCTTCGCCAGTTCCGCGTCGCGCATGCCGGAATGGAAGCCCATGCGCATGAACAAGCCCCGCGCGCGCTCCATGCCCATGGTATCCACCAATTCCTTGCGCAACGCGCCCAGCGCGCCGGTGTGGATCAGGATCATGCGCTGCTCGTCCAGCCAGATGGAGCCCTCCTCCATGGCAAAGCGCAGGCGCCGCGCGAGATTGGCCAGGCCATCGCGCATGGTGGCCGAAAACTTGTCGGTTGAACTGCTCATTGTCTCCTCTCTTGGCGGCCTCGAAATCTTGGCGCGCGCGTGCTTTTTCTGGCACTGTATGCACATTATGTGCCATCGGCGCCCTCCGCCCGCGGCAGACGCCTGTCGCGCAGGCGAAATGTCGCCTATGCTTCCTTTACAGGATTCCCCTGCGCTTTCGCACTGCACCACAGACCATGGAAAAAACCGCATTTGTCTTCGCCGGCGGCGGCAGCCTCGGCGCCGTCGAGGCCGGCATGCTGCGCGAGCTGGTGGCGTGGGGCATCAAGCCCGACTTCGTCGTCGGTGCCTCCGCTGGCGCCATCAACGGCGCCTACTATGCCTGCAACCCGCACGTGGCCGGCACTACCCAGCTGGAAACGCTCTGGCGCGGCTTGCGCCGCGCCGAGGTCATGCCGTGGTCGTGGCGCAGCCTGTTCGGCATGTTGCGCGGGCAGCGCGCCCATCTGGTCGACTCCGCCGCCCTGAAGCGCCTGCTGTCCCGCCATTTCGGCGACATGCCGCTGGAGCGCGCCGAACTGCCGCTATATGTAGTCGCCACCGACATGCAGACCGGCGCGGAGGTAGTGCTGTCCTCCGGCAGCCTGGTCCAGTCGGTGCTGGCCAGCGCCGCCATCCCCGGGGTGTTCCCGCCGGTGGCACTGGGCGGGCGGCAACTGATCGACGGCGGCGTGGCCAATAACACGCCGGTCTCCACCGCCATCCGCCTGGGCGCCACGCGCGTGGTGGTGCTGCCCGCGGGCTTTGCCTGCGCGGCGCGGCGCGAACCGCGCGGCCCCATCGACCATGCCTTCAATGCGCTGTCGCTGCTGGTCGCGCGCCAGCTGGTACAGGACCTGGAGCGCTGGGCGGACCACGCGCATATCTCGGTCGTCCCGCCCTTGTGCCCGCTCGACGTCTCTCCGTACGACTACACGCAGTGCGGCACGCTCATCGACCGCGCGGCCGCCGCCACGCTGGCATGGCTCAACGCCGACGGGCTCAGCAGCCGGCATATCCCCGGCGCGCTGCACCCGCATTCGCACGACGAAGCCAACCCGAGTTGCGACTTCGATCCGAACCAGGCGGCGCAGCACGAGCACGGCCAGCACAAGTCCCACGCCGGCCACACCCACGCTTCCGCCTCGCCGTAAGCCGGCTTCCGCATTGGCAAATTGCGTGCACGGCAAATCCCGCGAATGATGCGGGATCTCTACTTCCCGGATGGCAGGCACATGAGCGCAATTCTCGAAGGCATCAAGGTACTCGACCTGACGCGCGTGGTGGCGGGCCCATGGGCCACGCAGAACCTGGCCGACATGGGCGCCACCGTCTACAAGATCGAGAAACCCGGCGACGGCGACGACACCCGCAAGATGGGCCCGTTCCTCACCGACGCGCAAGGCGCGGCCACCAACGACTCCGCCTTCTACCTCGCCTGCAACCGCGGCAAGCAATCGCTCACCATCGATATCTCCAGGCCCGAAGGCGCCGAACTGGTACGGCAACTGGCCGCGCGCTGCGATGTGGTGGTGGAGAATTACAAGGCCGGCAGCCTGAAGAAATACGGGCTCGACTATGAGTCCATCCGCGCGCTGCGCCCCGATGTGATCTATTGCTCAGTCACCGGCTTCGGCCCCGACGGCCCCTACGCCGCCCGCCCGGCCTACGACTTCATCCTGCAGGGCATGGCCGGACTGATGAGCACCTGCGGCCAGCCGGACGGCACCCCCGGCGGCGAGCCGATGCGCACCGCCATCCCCATCACCGACATCCTCACCGGCCTCTACGCCACCGTCGCCCTGATGGGCGCGCTCTATCACCGCCAGGCCACCGGCGAAGGCCAGTACATTGACGCCGCCATGCTCGATGCCTCGGTGGCGGTCAATGGCCACCTGGCGCTGGGCTACCAGATGACCGGCAAGCTGCCCCGGCGCGCCGGCAACACCAACCCGGTGGCCGCGCCCTCCGAAGTGTTCGCGTGCCGCGACGGGCACCTGATCATCGCCTCCGGCAACAACGGGCAGTTTGCCGCGCTGTGCAAGCTGCTTGGCTGTCCGGAACTCGCCGCCGATCCGCGCTTCGCGCAGAACGTCGACCGGGTCGCCAACCGGGAGACCTTGCGCGAAGCGATTGCCGCGCGTGTTGCCGGGCGGGGTTCGGCTGAATTGCTGGATACGCTCGAGCGTGCCGGCGTGCCTGGCGGGCCCATCAATGAGCTCGACGAGGTGTTCGAAGATGCGCAGGTCAGGCATCGCGGGTTGCTGGTGCGGTTGCCGCATGGGCGGGGGGTAGATGCGCCCAGCTTGCGCAGTCCGCTGCGGTTTTCGGCCACGCCGGTGGAAATGCGGTGCCCGCCTATGCTGGGGGAACATACGGAGGGGGCCCTTCGCGCTGAGTTGGGGCTCGGCGAGGCTGAGTTGGGAGGGTTGAGGGAAAGGGGGATTTTGTAGAGAGACTGGTACACCCTGACGGCCCGCTTCGCATCACGTGGGCGGGGAGGCCCTGGCGGGCCTACCCGCCCACGTGGCGGGTGCCTAGCCTTACTTCGGCTGCGCCACTACCCGCAGGTACGGTTTGAGCGTCTTGAATCCTTGCGGGTACTTCTTCTTTGCGTCTTCGTCGGATACGGAGGTGGGGATGATCACATCGTCGCCCGGCTTCCAGTTGACCGGCGTGGCTACCGTGTGTTTTGCGTTGAGCTGCAGGGAATCCAGCAGGCGCAGCACTTCGTCGAAATTGCGGCCCGCGCTCATCGGGTAAACCAGCATTGCCTTGACCTTCTTGTCGGGCCCGATGAGGAAGACCGAGCGCACCGTGGCGTTGTCCACGGCAGTGCGCGGGCCACCACTTGCGTTCGGGTGAATCATGTCGTAGAGCTTGGCGACCGTGAGGTYGACGTCGCCGATCATGGGATAGTTGACAGCGTGGCCCTGCGTTTCCGCGATGTCCTTGACCCAGTTCTGGTGGTCACTGACGGGGTCCACGCTGAGCCCGATGATCTTGGTATTGCGCCGGTCGAATTCCGGCTTGAGGCCGGCCATATAACCCAGTTCGGTAGTACAGACCGGCGTAAAGTCCTTGGGATGGGAGAACAGGATTGCCCATTTGTCCCCGATCCATTCGTGGAAATTTATCTTGCCTTCCGTGGTATCTGCCGTGAAATCGGGGGCTTCGTCACCGATGCGAATCGACATATTCAGTCTCCATGTGATGGGTGGGTGCAAATCTGCGGAAGGCCGACGATAGCGGCTGCATCCCGACGCTACGCTGAGCGTTGCAGGCGTCTAGCCCAGTATAGTGGGCCGTGACGAGAACAAGTATGGAAACAAGCGGCGCAAACGCTGCTCCGGCACAAGGACGCTAGGCGTACTCCCGGATCAGGTCGCGGACCACGGGATACACCTCGGTCCGCCACAATTGCCCGGAGAACAGCTCATAGTGGCCGCACTGCGCCGCCGTGAGCTGCCGCCTGTGGCGCGGCGCGATGCCGCTGCACAAGTCTTGCGCCGCGTGGGTCTGGCCGCGGCCGGAGATGTCGTCCCGCCCGCCCTCCACGGTGAGCAGGCCGATATCGCGCATGTCCCGGGGACGCACGGCGTGGCCCTGCACGCTCCAGTTGCCGCGGGCTAGCCGGAACTCCTGGAACACGATGCGGATGGTATCCAGGTAGAACTCCGCCGCTATGTCGAGCACCGAGTTGTACTCATCGCAAATGCGCCGGTGCGCCGGCGCGTGCTCGGCATCGCGGTGCACCAGGTCAAGGTAGTAGTCCCATTGCGCACCGACCATGCGCGCCGGATGTGCCATCACCAGGCCGGCATGCTGCAGGAAGCTGGGGTACACCTTGCGGCCCGCACCAGCATAGCGGGCCGGCACCGTGCAGATCAGGTTGCTCTCGAACCACGCCAGCGGCTGGCGGGCTGCCAGGCGGTCCACGGCGGTCGGGTTGCGGCGGGCGTCGATCGGGCCGCCCATCAGCACCAGGCTTCTTGGCACCGGCTCGCCTGCGCTGGCCAGCAGCGATGTCGCCGCCAGTGCCGGCACGGTTGCCTGGCAGACGGCAAGCACGTGCAGGCGCTGCCCGCCGATATGCCGGATGAACGCCTGTATCTCGCCGACGCAGTCGTCCAGGCGGAACGGCCCCTCGGCCGCGGGCACGTGACGCGCATCGCGCCAGTCCGTCACATAGACTTCATGAGCGGGCAGCAGCATTTCAACGACTTCTCGCAGCAGCACGGCGTGATGGCCGGCCAGCGGCGCGCACACCAGCACCGCCGGCCGGCGCTCCGGCGCGGCGGCTGCCTCGTGGGCAAAACGCAGCAGCCGGCAAAATGGCCGTTCCAGCACGACCTGCTCGTCCACTGCCGCGACGCGGCCATCCGCGTCGTACGCGGTGACGCCGAAGGCGGGCTTCCCATAGGTCTTGCCCAGCCGGTAGAGATACTCATAGCCCGCAGCAAAGCAAGACGCCCCAGGGACATGGGCGAACGGGCTGCCGGGGTCAGTGAATGCGTTCGTGGCCTGCGCCGCCCACGCTGTCCACGGCTCGATCAGCGAACGCTGGTACTCGATGAACTTGTACAGCATAGGGGGCTGTCAGGAAGAATGCGCTGGAAAGGCTTTCAATATATGCCGGACCGGCGCGGGACACCAACCGCGCGCTTCACCGGCCCATCAGCCAGAGGATGAATGATGCGGCGGCACTGACGAGCAGAGACGTCGCAATCGGAAGGACAAGGTGAAAGTGATGACGATGGATGACGATATCCCCCGGCAAATGGCCGAGGCCAAGGCCGATCCCGAGCCCGTAAAACCGTGGCCAGAGGAGTCCGGCTGCCAACAGGATCAGGACGATGAGAATCAGCTTGCGCGGCATGACTGGCCTCCGCAATGGTTGGTGCACGCTATCGGTGCTGGCTGGCGTATCGTGGGACGGTGCCGCTGATGGGAGGAGAAGGCGCGGTGGCAGGCAAAGGACCCGCAGGCGAAACACTGGCCGTTCCGGGAAGAGGACGGTGCGGCCGGTCATCCTTGCGCCGCGGGCAAGGGGCGGCCCGAGGCAACGAGGCTGCCGCAGAGAAGCAAACAGCACACGGTGACGCAATTCGCCCGGCGTCCTGCCCGGCATCCGACAGGGCCACGCGCTCTTCCTCGCTATCAGGGTCAGGCAGGCCTCAACTCTTCCTCGCCGTCTTCGCAACGAACGGTGTCGGCATGTGCTGGACCGTTTCGCTGCCGCACTTAGGGCAAGGCGGATGGGCCGTCGCGTGTTCCGCGAGATGTTCCGCGTGGTCGAAAACCTGACCGCACTTCTCGCAACGATACTGATAGGTGGGCATGACGCGCCTCCAACCTGTATGGTGCCGGACTCGCTGCCGCTGGTCTGCCAGCGACTTCCGGCAACCTGGGATTTCATTCTAGGACACCGTGCTGGGCAAAACACGGCCTGTCGTTTCGCATGACCGGTACCGCATCAGGCACCCCGGCTTCACATCGCGCTCCTTGCGTGCTTATTATGGAAACATGCGCATGCTTGCTTGCGGCATGACCACGATCGTCGCTCGATCGTCGCTCAGGAGCAGACCATGAAAAAGCCACACAAGGTCGATTCCGGCAAGACGCGGCGAACCGGATTCCCCGATCGTCCGCGACCGGAGCGCCGTCTTCCCGGCATGCCGGATTCCGCCGGAGCCGAAGACTTGTGGGAGAACATCGACGAGACCATTGACGCATTCGCCGGGCAGACGGCAGAACCGATCGATTTCCGCCATGGCCACGAACCGGACGAGGATGACGCACCGGAAGAAGGCATGGACGAGATCACTCGCGCCGCCGAGAGTATTCCCGCGGACACCCCCGCGGACCGCGCGGACCATAGCGCGCAGCGCGAAGAGCACCCGCCTGCGCCGCCCAGCATTGATGACGTGCTTGACAAGGACCTGATTCCCGATCCGGCCGAGGATGCGCCGCACGTCGGCAAGCCGCGCAAGCGCTGAGGGCCACGGCGTTGACGCTTGTGCTATCTTGGAAAAGTGCTGCGTTCATGATTGGAGGAACGCAAGATGTCAGTAATCGCACCGGACGAAAAGGCGGAATTCGTCGCCATCCTGCACCGCCACCGGCTTGACGAAGCAGACTTCCTGCTTCAGGAAGCCGGCACGTCGGATGTCGTTGACGAGGTCTATCCGCTGCAGGGCCATGTCACCATCGTTCGCAAGTCGACGCTCAAGGAGCGGGGCTACCGGATCGGGCATGGCACCGCATGGACCATCGAATTCGAGAAAGACCTGACGCGGGGTTCGTTCGGGTGAGCGGGACCGGAGGCAACCGCGCCCCCTCGAACAAGCAGCCGGTCCTGCGCGCGCCGGCCAACGCGGAAGACCTGCGCGCCATGGGATTGGGTACCTCACCCCGATGGACTCGTCCCCGGAAACGGAGCACGCCATGACTTCAGGCGGATTCGAATCGTTCAAGTCCCACTTGTCCATGTTGCTGCGCGACCTGCCGGCGGGAACCACCGCGGACCTGACCGACGTGGCCGTGGCGTACTGGGACGGTACGTGCATCGTGGGCACCTACCTGCGCGATGGCGGACGGCTGGACGAGGCGTTCGACTTTGACGAGAACGCGTGGGAGAACTGGCACGACGAGTTTGTTGGCTGGCTGGCCGCGCCGACCTTCACGGAACGCGATGAACTGCGGACACGCCTGTCGCGCGCGGTCCGGCACGCCGACGATCCCGCAGGCCCGGACACCAGCGGCGCCTCTCAGGGCTGGCTTCAGGTAGCGTACCGCCAGCAACGCTGAAAGGCCGGCGCCCGCCGCCCGGCACTCCCGCGGGGCGGGCGGCCTCGCCTTTTGCCTCCTCATTTACAATGCGCGAAGTTTTTCGCCTTCTAAATCAGGCTCGGCATCTAACAAGCGAGGTCTTCATGATCATCAAACCGCGCGTGCGTGGCTTTATCTGCGTTACCACCCACCCCACAGGCTGCGAAGCCAACGTCAGGGAACAGATCGACTACGTCACGGCAAAAGGCCCCATCGCCGGCGGCCCGAAGAAAGTGCTGGTGATCGGCGCGTCGACCGGATACGGTCTCGCAGCCCGGATCACCGCCGCATTCGGTGCCGGCGCCGATACGCTCGGTGTCTTCTTCGAACGTCCCGGCACCGACAGCAAGCCGGGCACGGCCGGCTGGTACAACACCGCGGCCTTCCACCGGTTTGCCGCCGACAAAGGGCTGTACGCGAAGGGCATCAATGGCGATGCCTTCTCCGACGAGATCAAGCAGAAGACGATCGATACCATCAAGCGCGATCTCGGCCAGGTCGACCTGGTGATCTACAGCCTCGCCTCGCCGAAACGGACGCACCCGAAGACCGGCGAAGTGTTCAACTCGACGCTGAAGCCGGTTGGCAAGGCGGTCAGCCTGCGCGGCCTCGACACCGACAAGGAAGTGGTCAGGGAGACCATCCTGGAGCCCGCGACGCAAAGCGAGATCGACAACACCGTGGCCGTGATGGGTGGCGAAGACTGGCAGATGTGGATCGACGCGCTACAGGCTGCGGGCGTGCTGGCCGACGGCGCGAAGACAACCGCCTTCACCTACCTGGGCGAGAAGATCACGCACGACATCTACTGGAACGGTTCCATCGGCGCCGCCAAGAAGGACCTGGACCAAAAGGTGCTTGGCCTGCGCGACAAGCTGGCCGCCAGGGGTGGCGACGCGCGCGTCTCGGTGCTGAAGGCCGTGGTCACGCAGGCAAGTTCCGCCATCCCCATGATGCCGCTGTACCTGTCGCTGCTGTTCAAGGTCATGAAGGAACAGGGCACGCATGAAGGCTGCATCGAGCAGGTCTACGGGCTCTACAAGGACAGCCTGTACGGCGATGCGCCGTGCCTGGACCAGGAAGGCCGCCTGCGCGCCGACTACAAGGAACTCGACGCGGAGGTGCAGTCCCGTGTCCAGCAACTCTGGCCCCAGGTCACCAGCGACAACATCTACGCGCTGACGGACTTCACCGGCTACAAGAAGGAATTCCTGCGCCTGTTCGGATTCGAGATGGACGGAGTGGATTACGAGGCCGACGTGAATCCCGACGTGCCAATGCCTGGCCTGGTCTGAGGACTGAAGACTCAGGCCTGAATCACCCGGGGAGCGCCACGCTCCTGCAACAAGGAGCGAAACATGACGATTGTCGGGATGAACCACTTCACGGTACTGACCGCCGCGCTGGAAGACACCGTCCGGTTCTACACCGAGGTGCTTGGCTTCGAAACCGGTGCCCGTCCGCCGTTTGCCTTCCCCGGGGCCTGGCTCTATGCCGCCGGCGCGCCCATCATTCATCTCGTCGCGGTCGATGCACTGCCGGCACCGGCCGCGGGCGTGCTGGATCACATGGCCTTCAGCGCCACGGACCTCCGGCACGTCACCAGCCACCTGCGGCGCCGGGGCATTCCGTTCCACCTCGGTCGGCAGGCGGGCTCCGGCGTCTGGCAGTTGTTCCTGCACGATCCCAACGGCGCGAAGATCGAACTGGATTTCGATCCGCTGGAACCGCAGCCGCCGGAGATGTGATCCGGATCTGGTTACTCCACCTTGATCCCGCCCTTCCTGACCACGCCGGCCCATCTCACCGCTTCATCCTTGATGAATGCCTGGAACTGGTCCGGTGTCCCGCCAACCGGATCGATCCCATATTCGATCAGCCGCGCCTTGATGTCCGGCTGGTGCAACACCGCATCCATTTCGCCCGACAGCTTGTCCAGCACCACCTTTGGCGTCTTTGCCGGCGCCAGCAGCCCGATCCAGCTGCTGGCCGTGACCGCCGGATAGCCCGCCTCCGCCATCGTTGGCACATCGGGCGCAGCCGGCCAGCGCGAGGGACTGGTAATCGCCAGGGCCTTGAGCTTTCCGGCTTTCACCTGCGGCATCATGGTCTGCACGGAATCGAAGATCATCGCCACCTGCCCGGAGAACAGATCGGGCAACGCCGGCGACACGCCCTTGTAAGGCACATGGGTCATCCTCATGCCGACGGCCTGCGAGAACAGCTCGCCGGCCAGGTGCGCGCCGGAGCCGTTGCCGCTGGAGGCAAAGGTCATCTTGTCCGGATGCGCCTTGCCCCAGCTCACCAGTTCCTTCACGCTGCCGGGCGGCAACTGCGCGCTTGAGACCAGCAGCAGCGGGATGCGGCCGATCTGGCTGACGCCGGTCAGGTCCCTGACGGGGTCGAAGCTCATCTTGGGATAGAGGCTGGGATTGATGGAATGGGCGGCCACCACCACCAGCAGCGAGTAACCATCGGGCGCGGACTTGGCCACGTTGTCGGAGCCGATCATGCCGTTGGCGCCGGGGCGGTTTTCCACCACCACGGGCTGGCCCAGGCGTTCGGCCAGCTTCTGCATGACAAGGCGTGTCACCGCGTCGGACACGCCACCCGGCGTGTAGGGCACCACTACGCGCAATGGCTTGGACGGGTAAGGCGCATCGGCGCGTGCCGCGCCGGCGATGCCGCATGCCAGTGCCGCGGCCATCAGGCACGCTGTTAACCGCGGGCCGCGGGGCCGGTTCGTTATCGTGGTTCTTTTCATGTCTCCTCCGTCAGGATGGCATCGGCGCGCCTGGACCTGGCGGCCGACGTTATGCAATGGCAGGCCGGCGTCTACGCCCAGCCTTGCGGCACGGCCAGCGGGAAATCGAGCAGCATCTGCGCGTAGCTCTTGCCCAGCGGATCGGAGCGCAGGCTGGCCACGCCTCCGCCGCCCAGGGCGCGATGCAGCAGGAAGTTGAGGGCGTGCAGGCCCGGCACTTCGAAGCATTCGACTTCGCCTTCAACCAGGTGGGCGAAATACGCGCGCACCGCGGCCGGCGTCAGTTGCTCCCGCAGCAGCGGCAGATAAGCCGGCTGGCGCGCGATCACGCCGATGTTCTCGTCGTCGCCCTTGTCGCCGCTGCGGGCATAGGCCAGCGTGACGAGGGGAACGGTTACGCGTGGCCCTTCGGGCACCGCCAAGTCCGGCCGGGGCGCCAGCGAAGCCGGTACCGACGGCTCACCGACGAGGGCGGCGCAGGCAAGCGTCTCCGCCCGGCCATCCAGTGCGATCTGCATTGGCACTTCCGCCTTGGGCACCAGGAAGGAGAACACCTTGACCACCGGCTGGATATCCACGCGGCCGGCGAAGGACGAGCGGGTGCCCGCGGCCATCGAGGTTCCCGCCGAGGAGCATTCGCGTTGCAGGAAGCGCAGCGCCCTGGCCTGCGCATGGCGCGCGCCGATGCGCAGCACCACTTCGCGGGTCGGCAGCGCGCGCGCATGCGGCCCGTATTGCGATTCGCAGCCGAGCAGTTCCACCACGGTATCGCTGTAGTCCACGAAGCCGCTGGCGGCCAGCATGGCGCGGGTGCGGGCAAGCAGCGCGTGTGCCGTGCTGCGGGCCTTGGCGGGTGCGTCGATGCCGCGGATCGCCATCATCAGGCTGATCTGGTAGCCGTCCTGCCAGGTGCCGTTGGCCTTGTAGCTGGCACCGGGCGGGCGGCCACGCGCGCCGTGCACGCGCACCTGGCCGGGAGCCAGCAGTTCGGCGCGCACCATGCGGAAGTCGCAAGTCACGTCGGGCATCAGGTAGTTGCCGGGGTCGCCCACCTCATACAAGACCTGCTCCGCCACGGCGGCGGGATCGACCAGGCCGCCCGTGTGTTCGGGCTTGGTCAGCACAAAGCTGCCGTCCTCCGCGCAGTCGATCACCGGGTAGCCGATGCGGTCCCAGTCCGGCACGCGCTGCCAGTCGGTGAACAGCCCGCCGGTGGCCTGCGCCCCGCACTCGATCACGTGGCCGGCCAGCGTGCCGGCGGCGAGCCGGTCCCAGTCGTTCCATTGCCAGCCGAACTCGTGGGCCAGCGCACCGACCACCACGGCGCTGTCGACGCAGCGGCCGGTGATGACGATATCGGCGCCCGTCGCCAGCGCGCGGGCAATGCCCTGCGCGCCGGTATAGGCGTTGGCCGACATCAGCTCGGCCGGCGGCGCGGCGCCGGTATACAGGTCGGTAAGTCCCGCTGCGCGCCACCCCTCGAAGGCAGGCAGCACATCATCACCGCTGACCACCGCCACCCTGGGCGTGAGCCCTTGCCGCGCGGCGGCTTCCATCAAGGCATCGCGGCAAGCTTGCGGGTTGAGGCCGCCGGCATTGGCGATCACGCAGATGCCTCGTGCCAGGATCTGGCCGAGGTGCGGCGCCATCGCCGCATGGACGAAATCGGTCGCGTAGCCCAGTGCCGCATCCCTGGCGCGGGCACGCGCCAGGATCGACATGGTGGTTTCGGCCAGGTAGTCGTAGACCAGGTATTGCAGGCCGGGGACCTCCAGCAGTTGCGGCGTGGCGATGGCCGAATCGCCCCAGAAGCCGGAAGCGCCGCCGATGCGAATGGTGCGTGCCGGGTTCGATGTTGCGGGGGCGGCGCTCATGCCCTGGACTCCGTCGCGCCGCCCTCGGGCTCCGCTTCGACGCGCGCCAGCAAGGCACCGGCCCGAGCCTGGCCACCTTCGCGGGCGTGCAGTTCCGCCACCACACCGTCAAATGGCGCGACGATGGCATGCTCCATCTTCATCGCCTCCAGCACCACCAGCACCTGGCCGGCCCGCACCGGCTCGCCGGCCACCGTCTTCACCGCCACGATGCGTGCGGCCAGCGGCGCCAGCAACTCGCCGGCGCTTTCGGCGCCGGCCGCCTCGCGCTTCTTCCGGCGCGGGTCCAGGCGCGCGAAGCGCCATGCGCGGCCGGCGCTGAACAGGTGCACGGCGTCGCCTTCGGTGGCGAATACCAGCGGCAGCGCGGCACCATTGCACTCGACCAGCGCACTGCCCTGCTCCGCATCGGCGCGCAGCACGCGCGCCCGGACGATCTCCGCGGCCGTGCCGCCGCCTTCGCACACGGCTGCCTCCCAGCCGTCGGCCACAGCGCGCAGATCCACGCGCCATTGGCGCTCCCCGGCGCGCAGGCCAAGGCTGCTGCCGTGCGCCACCAGTTCCGGGCGTGCCGTTGCCACCAGCACGCCGCAGGCGGCCAGCGCCGCGCAGGCCACCTGCGTCGCGGCGGGCTGCGCCGCGCACAGCGCGGACTGCATATGCGCGTCGACAAAGCCGGTATGCACCTCGCTGGCGGCGAAGGCTTCGTGTGCCAGGCAGTCGGCCAGGAAGCCCTGGTTGCTGGCCACGCCCAGCAGCACGGTCTGCTCCACCGCGCGCAGCAGCTTGCGGCGTGCTTCTTCGCGGGTGGCGCCGTGGGCGACCAGCTTGGCCACCATCGAATCGTAGTGAACGGGGATTTCGCCGCCTTCCTGCAACGCGTGGTCGACCCGCACATCGTGCCCGGCGCCCGGCGCGCGCCAGCGCAGCACCGGCCCGCCCTGCGGCAGGAAGCCTGCGGCCACGTCCTCGGCGGTCAGCCTGACCTCGATGGCGTGGCCGCTTAGCGCCACCTGGTCCTGCGTGACCGGCAACGGCTCGCCGGCGGCCACGCGCAACTGCCATTCGACCAGGTCGAAACCGGTGATGGCTTCGGTCACCGCATGCTCCACCTGCAGGCGGGTGTTCATTTCCATGAAGWAGAAATTGCCCTCGCCATCGAGCAGGAACTCCATGGTGCCGGCGCCGACGTAGCCGATGGCCTGGGCGGCGCGCACTGCGGCTTCGCCCATGCGGGCGCGCAGCGCCGGCGATACCGCTGGCGACGGCGCTTCCTCAACCACCTTCTGGTGGCGCCGCTGCACCGAGCAGTCGCGCTCGCCAAGGTGGATCACATGGCCCTGCGTATCCGCGAAGACCTGGATCTCCACATGGCGCGGCGCGATCACCGCGCGCTCCAGGATCAGTTGCCCGGAGCCGAAGGCGGCGCTGGCCTCGGAGCGCGCGCTGGCCAGCGCGCCGGGCAAGGCATCCGCCTCATGCACCAGGCGCATGCCGCGCCCGCCGCCGCCAGCCGCGGCCTTGACCATCAGCGGAAAACCGATCTGCGCCGCGGCCCGCAGCAGCGCTGCGTCGTCCTGCGCCTCGCCCTGGTAGCCAGGGATGCAGGGCATATCCGCATCAAGCATCAGGCGCTTGGCCTCCGCCTTGTTGCCCATGGCGCGGATCGCCTCTGCCGGCGGGCCGACGAAGACCAGCCCGGCCTGCGTCACCGCTTCGGCAAATTCGGCATTCTCGGCCAGGAAGCCGTATCCGGGGTGCACCGCATCGGCGCCGCTGCTGCGCGCCGCCTCGACGATGGCGCCGATATTCAGGTAGGACGCGCGCGGTGCGGCGTCGCCGATGCGTACCGCGCGGTCGGCGAAGGCCACGTGCGGGCTATGGCGGTCGGCCTCGGAATAGACCGCCACGGTGGCAAGGCCGAGGCGGCGCGCCGTGCGCATGATGCGCATGGCGATCTCGCCACGGTTGGCGACGAGCAAGGTGTGGAAGGGTCGGCTGGTAGCGGGCATGGTACGTCTCGGGATCGGAGTGTCGAAGTGGGCCGTTGCGGTGCGGGTTGCCCGTTTACTCAATCTTGCGTGGCGTGCGCGGCGCGTACGTCGGCGGCGTCGAAGCGCACCACCCAGGCGGCGTCGCGCTTGCCGCGAAAGGCCTGGATGCCTTCGGTGCCTTCGGTGCGCATGCATTGCGCGAACAGGCGCGAGGCCTCGTCCAGTTGCTCGCCCTGCCCCACCTGTCCGGTGCGCGCCACCAGCGCCTTGAAAGCGCGGTTGGCCTGCGGGCCGCAACGGCAGATGCGCGTCAGCCATTCGGCGAGCAGCGCATCCAGCGCGGCGCCGTCCCCGGCAAGCTGATCCACCAGTCCCAGTGCCACCGCCGTGTCGCCGCTCACGCGCTCGCCGGACAAACCAAGGCGCCGCGTGGCGGCCGCCCCGATGCGCGCCACCACGAAGGGCGCGATCTGCGCGGCGATGATGCCCAGCGAGGTCTCGGACAAGGCGAAGCGCGCGTCGGGCGTGGCCAGCACGATATCGGCCGCGCAGCTCAGGCCCATGCCGCCGCCCATGGCCGCGCCCTCCACCACCGCCACCACCGGCACGGGCAGCGCGGCCAGCCGCTGCATGAAGTAGCCGAACTCGCGATTGCGGCTGGCCACGGGATCGTCCGGCGCGGCGCCGGCATCCAGCCGCGCCTGGAAATTGCCGACGTTGCCGCCCGCGCAGAAAAAGCCGCCGGCGCCGCGCAACACCAGCGCCCGCAGCGCGGTGTCGGACTCGGCGCGCGCCACGGCATGCGCCAGCGCGGCGACCACCTCGGGCGCGAGTGCATTGCGCGTGGATGGCGCATTGAGGGTGGCGAACAGCACGCCCCGGACCTCGCGCACGATCACGGCGCTGGCGTCATTGGCGGATTCGGTATTGACGGCGTTGGTCATGGTTTGGGAGTAGCGGAAACATTGCGTGAGAAGGAAACGGCCGGCAAGCTCAGTGCTTTGCCATCAGCCCCATCTGCTTGGCGATTACCGTGAGCATCACCTCGTCGGCACCGCCGCCGATGGAGCCCAGGCGGAAATCGCGATAGGCGCGCGAGGCATGGTTGTCCCACGTGTAGCCCATGCCACCCTGGAACTGCATGCACCAGTCGGCCACCTCGCGCGAGAGGCGGCCGGCCTTGAGCTTGGCCATGGAGGCCAGCTCCACCACGTCGCCGCCGTCGATATAGGTCTTGGTTGCCATGTAGACCAGCGCGCGCAGGGCTTCCATCTCGGTCTTGAGTTCGGCCAGCTTGAACTGGATGAACGGGTTGTCGAGCAGGGGCTTGCCGAAGGCGATGCGCTGGCGCAGGTAGTCGGCGGTTTCCTCGATCAGCGCATTGCAGGCGAGGCGGCGCGCCGCGCCGTTCAGACGTTCTTCCTGGAACTGCTTCATCTGGTAGATGAAGCCCATGCCCTCCTCGCCGATGCGGTTGCGCGCCGGCACCCGCACTTCATCGAAGAAGATCTGCGCGGTGTCGGAGCACCACATGCCGAACTTCTTGATCTTTTGCACTTCCACGCCAGGCGTGCGCTTGCCGCCCTGCCTGAGCGGCACGATGATCAGCGACTTGTTCTTGTGCACCGGACCGTCGGAGGTATTGCACAGCAGGCAGATCCAGTCGGCCTGGGTGCCGTTGGTGATCCACATCTTGGAGCCGCTGATGACGTAGTCGTCGCCATCGCGCCGGGCACGCGTCTTGAGCGAGGCCACGTCGGAGCCGGCGCCGGCCTCGGATACGCCGATCGCCGCCACCGCCTCGCCGGCAATGGCCGGTGCCAGGAACTCGCGCTTGAGTTCGTCGGAGCCGAAGGCGGTCAGGGCCGGGGTGGCCATGTCGGTCTGCACGCCTACGGCCATGCCGACGCCTTGCGCGTGGACGTAGCCGAGGGCTTCGGCTGCGGCCACGGCATAGGAGAAATCCAGGCCGAGGCCGCCGTATTCGGCCGGCTTGGTGATGCCGAGGAAGCCTAGTTCGCCCATCTTCTTGAACAGCGTGTGCGCGGGGAAGATTTCGGCGGCTTCCCATTCGTCGACATGGGGGTTGATCTCGGCCGCTACGAAGCGGCGGATGCTGGCCATGATGTTGTGGTGGTCTTCGGTGTAGAGCATTATGGGTGTCTCCTTGTTCTTGGTGGTGTGGCCTGGGGGGGCTACGAAGTCAAAGGCTTAAAGGCTTAAAGGCTTAAATTCAAAGGCGGTTTCACCCCCCTGCGGGGGGCGACCTACTTTCTTGTCTTGCCAAGAAAGTAGGCAAAGAAGGCGCGCCGGATGGGGCGACACCCCCTCGGAATCCGGCGAAAAGAGCGGCCGGGACCCAAACTCGCATCGCCTTAAGGCGATACTCAAACATGGGTCCCTCTTTTCCGCTCTTTTCGCCGGATTCCGAGGCGCCCCATACGGCCTGGTACACCTACACGGCTCGCTTCGCATCGCGTGGGGGCACACACGGAGGGCGCTGGTGATCAGAACCTGGCCACGCCAAACTGCATTGCCCTCGGCGTGCGCGCCTCCGCCTCGCGTGCGGTGGCCAGTGCGAAGGCCAGCACGGCGCGGGTGTCGCGCGGGTCGATTACGCCGTCGTCCAGCAGCAGGCCGCTGGTGATGAAGGCGCTGGCCTGGCGCTCGAAGTTGGCTACGATCTCGCCGGTCTGCTGTGCCAGCCGTTCCTCGTCCACCGCTACGCCTTTGCGCTCGGCTTGCTGGCGCGCCACGATTTCCAGCGTCATGGCGGCTTGCTCTCCGCCCATCACGGCGGTGCGGGCGTTGGGCCAGGAGAAGCAGAAGCGCGGGCGGAAGCCACGGCCGCACATGCCGAAATTGCCGGCGCCGAAGGAGGCGCCGCAATAGAGGGTGATCTGCGGCACGGTGGAATTCGACAGCGCCTGGATCATCTTGGCGCCGTGCTTGATCATGCCGGCCTCTTCCGAGGCGCGGCCGACGATAAAGCCGGTGGTGTTCTGCAGGAACACGATGGGCGTGCCGCTCTGGTTGCATGCCTGGATAAACTGCGCGGCCTTGGTCGCGCCGGCCGGATCGATCGGGCCGTTGTTGCTGATGAAGCCCACCGCGTGCCCTTCGATGCGGCCGCGGCCGCACACCGTGGCCGGTCCGTAATCCGGCTTGAACGGCAACCAGGCGGAATCGTCGACGACGCGGCCGATGATCTCCAGCATATCCACAGGCTTCTTCACGTCCAGCGTCATCACGCCATCCAGTTCGCCCGCATCCAGGCGCGGCGGCTGGACGGGCTGGGGCAGGCGCGGTGCCACGGCCGGCCAGTCCAGGCTGGCCACCACATCGCGCGCCAGGGCGATGGCGTGCTCGTCGTCCTCGGCCACGAACTCCGCCAGGCCGCTGACGGTCGCGTGCAGGTCGGCGCCGCCCAGTTCCTCGTCTGTGGCGATCTCGCCGGTGGCAGCCTTGAGCAACGGCGGCCCGGCCAGGAAGGCGCGGGCACGGCCGCGTACCATCACCACGTAATCGGACAGGCCTGGCATATAGGCGCCGCCGGCGGTAGACGAGCCGTGCACCACGGTGATCACCGGCAGTCCGGCGGCGGACAACCGCGCCAGGTTGTAGAAGATGCCGCCGCCGCGCACGAACTTGTCGACGCGGTACTTGCGCAGGTTGGCCCCGGCGGACTCGACCAGATGGATAAAGGGCAGGCAATTCTCCAGCGCGATTTCCTGGCAGCGCATCAACTTGAGGTTGCCGCCTTCGGTCATGGCGCCGGCGTCGATGCCAGAGTCGGTCGCCACCACCATCGCCCGCACGCCGCGGACAAAGCCAATGCCAGCCACCAGCGAGCCTCCGGGGATGGAGGTGTCGTGGTCGGGATCGTCCATGCCGTAGCCCGCCAGGTTGGCGATTGGCAGGAAGGCGGAGGCGGGATCCAGCAGCCGGGCCAGGCGCTCGCGCGGCAGCAGCGCGCCGCGCTTGGTGAAGGCGGGGCGGGAACGTTCAGAGGCGGCGGTGGCGCGCTGCTCCAGCGCGCGCAAGCGCTCGATCAGGGCTTGCATGCCGGTGCGCTGGCTGGCGAAGGCGGGACTGGCGGAATCGATCCGGGACTCGATGGGAAGCATGGCGCTCGGCAAGGGACAAGGAATGCATCGATTGCAAACCAGGCGCCGGCGCGCGACAAGCTCAAACTCGCGATTTGTGCATAATGTGCACAACCCCGTCTTTGACGCACCTCCGGATGCCACGCCTGCCCGCCATGTCCACCCCACCCTCCCTCCTTGCCCGGCCAGCCTCCCCTCCCATGCCCGGTGTCCAGAGCCTGGAACGAGCGTTCAAACTGCTATGCCTGCTGGCCGAGCACCATGAAACCGGGCTGACTCTGCCGCAACTGGTGGCGCAGACCGGCATCGACCGCACCACCGCCCACCGCATGCTGCGTTACCTCACCCACGCCGGCTTTGCCGGGCAGGATGAACAGGGAAAGCGCTACCGGTTGGGCATGGCAGCCATGGCGATGGGCCTGCGCACCATGAACCGCTCGCCGCTGGCCAGCGCTTGCGCCACGCGCATGAAGGCGCTGGCGCGCAAGACCGGCGACACGGTGTTCCTGATCGTGCGCATTGGCGACCACGGCTACTGCATGCATGCCGAGGAAGGCAGCCACCGGGTGCAGCATTTCCACCTGCTCACGGGGAGCACGCGGCTGCTGGGACAGGGTACCGCCAGCATGGCGCTGCTGGCCAAGCTGGGCGACGAGGAAATCGCTGCGCACTTTGAGCGGCACCGTGGCGAATACGAGGGCAGCGGGCTCAGCCTGCTCAAGCTGCAGCGCGGTGTGGAACGCAGCCGTAAGCTGGGCTATGCGCTGGCGGGGGCGRGGGGCGTGGCGGGGGTAGGCTTTGCATTCGCGTTGCCGTTGGCTGGCGAGGCTGCGATCAGTATTGTCTCGACGGCTTCGCGGATGCCGGTGGYGCGGCGGCATGAGATTGGGGGAATGATCCGGGAGGCATTTGGATGACGGGGTCTCAAAAAAACACCCCCCCATCAGAGGGGATAGAAAATAAATCTGCCCCCGTGAATGCCCGGCTCTCTACGTTTTTTATGTCAGAAATTAAAATATTGTAGTGTATGACCCATACAATCTGCGCTAAAGTGCAGTGCAGCAATTCATTTTGAACATTTTTGACATTTTGCGTTTATCCAGCRGGGGCAATATCCTTGGACTCCACCTCTCCAGTGCGCCGGCGAGCCATTTCCGGGCAGCCTTCATCTCATTCACGCCGATACCGTTCGTGCCGGCTGGACACTATTCAAAGCGTCATTGACTGACACCTGCAGCGCCATCCGTGCACCGTATACATTCAACATTGACGCATATCAAATATGCATAAATACCAGGTCGAATGGCTTTGACCTGCTATTTCCTGTTTAAAAAATAACATAAGCAAATACACGCAACCCACGCGGGAGGGTTGCCCCGCCATGCCCCACAGGCAGCATGCGGGACACGTTGGATAACCCCAGCGGCACGCACGGTCGGCAGAACCGGGCGGCACGCTGCGGGAATGGGTGAATGGGGTCCCACCAAGGGATAAGGGGCAGCAATGCAGCACTCAGGGATATTCACACGCGATGAACTGGACAATTACTTTGCGTCGTACGTAGGCATGGAGGGCGGAAACCCGAGAGCCAGCGTGTGGATCTGCGACAGGAGCCCGCATCCGTGGTTCGAGCGCCTTGCCGGGCCATTGCGGCCGCGCACGGAACCCCGTGCATGGGATGACGCGTTTCGCGCGAAACACCGGGTCGATATGGGCAAGTGGCTCAACCACCAGCGCATTGCGCGCATCATGGCCGCGGCCCGCGCCGAGGCGCTGGGTATCCGGCTCGATGACAACGACTGGAAAGAATACTTCCGGGACCAGCTCTACGCACCGGACGGCGCGGAGTTCAAGCTGAACCTGTTTCCCCTGCCGATGCAACTCGATGGCCTGACGCCCTGGTCAAAGGTATTTCGCGGCCAGGCTGAACTCGTGCCCAAGGAACGCTACCTGGAACTGTGCCGGCATGGCGGGCGATTCCGCTTCCTGCGGACACTCTGCACGTACTGGCGGCCAAAGGTAGTCATCTGCATCGGCCATCGCCAGACCGACGACTTCGTGCGGGCTTTCGGGCTCGACGAAGCTGCTGGGGAGGTCCGGCAGCTACAGCCGGCAGACCAGGTAAGACTCCTGCACGTCTTCGTCAGGGATGGCACCACATGGATCCTGTGCCCCGCCCTGGCCGGCAGCGCCGGACTGACTTCGGACGTGCAGCTCAATGCGTTCGGCAAGCTGCTTGGCGCGAGTCTTGAGGCTAGCGACTTCGATAGCTTTCCGGCGCCTGCCAGCGGTCCGGAAAGATTCCTGGAGAGCCATAACGCATTGCAGGTCGGACGCGCGGCCAGCGGGCTTCCCCGAGGCGGATACCCTGCCCGGAAGAATTCCCATGCAGATCCCTCCCCCAACCAGAACCAAGCCTTATGTGCTCCCCCACTACTGAACGCTTGAGGACCGGATAAGGGCCCGCTGGCGTGATCGGATAGTACAGGGCGTGTGACGATGGCCTCATCGCGACCGGAGCGGACGTACCGCCTGCGGCTCACGACCCACGAAAATGCGCGACGGCAGGACGAACCCCCGCAACGCCAGCATTTCCAGCGGACCCTGGCCGATCTCGGTGCGCATCTCGTAGCGGATTGGATAGACCATGTCCTCGGCCACCGGCAATCGCGCGTTGCGGGTCGTCATGCTGTCCAGGTTCTCGGCGGTTTGGCCCGGGCTGGTGACCGGATTGTCACGCGGACCGGCTGATGGCCCCGTCGTGTCCGGAACGGCCCGCCAGGTCAGCTGGTAGGTCGCGACGTTCGGCGGTTCGATGTGCGCCCGTTCCAGCATCCGCACCAGTCCCCACCGGCCACCGAACTCATAGCTCTTGTTGGTGCCGGCGCGCTCGGTCTGCCATTGCAGCCGGGTTCCGACGTCCTGGAGACTGTTCCCCCTTCAATCACACTGCCGCAAATAAAAAAAACGCTAAAATCACCAATCGCCAAACCATCAGGCGATCGCACTGCATGCGAGGCCGCCGGACCCCCCCCTTCCCCTGGCCATCATCGGCAGTGCCGCAAATAACAAACAATCTAGCGAAGGGAGCGGTCATTGTGGGAATGACGGGTCATGAATTGCGTAGCATGCTGGCAAGCCTGGCATGCGGGATGAGCCTCCTTGCGTCCGGCAGCCTGCTGGCGCAGGGCAGCGACAGCAAGGAAAAGGAGATGGAGGCGGCCTGGCAGGCTGCGCAGTCCAGCGCCCAGGCAGGTCCGGCCACGGTACAACTGGGCGAACAGGCCACGCTGAAGCTGCCTGCCAGGGAAGTCTTCATTCCCCAGCCGGCCGCCGGCAAGCTCATGCACGCCATGGGCAACCTTACCGACGAGCGCCTGCTTGGCCTGGTGCTGCCCACCGGCGACGACGACTGGATGGTGGTAGCCAAGTACGAGCCCTCGGGCTACATCCGCGACGACGACGCCAAGGACTGGAATGTCGACGACCTCTTCAAATCGCTCAAGGAAGGCACGGAAGCCGCCAACGAGGAGCGCGAGAAGCACGGCATCCGCGGGCTTGAGATCGTCGGCTGGGTGGAGCGGCCCCACTATGAGGCGGCCAGCCATCGGCTGATCTGGTCGATGTCGGCACGCGAGAAGGGCCAGCCGGCCGATGCCCCCCAGTCCGTCAACTACAACACCTATGCGCTCGGGCGGGAAGGCTACGTCAGCCTGAACCTGATCACCGCGCGCGACCAGGTCGACACCAACAAGCCCGTGGTGCGCACGTTGCTGTCCAATCTCGACTTCGCCGAGGGCAAGGCCTATGCGGACTTCAATTCCAGCACCGACAAAGTGGCGGAATACGGGCTGGCCGCGCTGATCGGCGGGGTAGCGGCGAAGAAGCTGGGCCTGCTGGCCGTCCTGGCGGCGTTCTTCGCCAAGTTCGCCAAGGTGATCATGCTGGCAGTGGCGGGCATCGGCTATTCCGCCACCAAGTGGTTCAGGCGCAAGCCGTCCGGTCCCGCACAGCCGAAGTGAAGGCGCATTCCTCCTCCCCGGCTACGGAGTTGTACCGATGACCAAGCTGCTGCTCCTGCTCCTGGGCGGCCTGAAGATGGGCAAGCTGCTGACCACGGGCGGCACCATGCTGCTGTCGATCGGGGCCTACGCGCTGATCTTCGGCTGGCGCTATGCCGTCGGCTTCGTGCTGCTGATCTTTGTCCACGAGATGGGCCATTTCCTGGCCGCGCGCCACCGCGGGCTGGCCGTGGGCGCGCCCACCTTCATTCCATTCGTCGGGGCCTGGGTCGAACTCAAGGACCAGCCGGTCGACGTCGAGACCGAGGCCTATATCGGGCTGGCGGGGCCGGTGGTCGGCACCCTGGGCGCCCTGGCCTGCTATTACATTGGCCGCAGCACCGGCAGCGGACTGATGCTCGCGCTGGCCTATGCCGGCTTCTTTATCAACCTGTTCAACCTGATCCCGCTTTCGCCGTTCGATGGCGGCCGCGTCACCGCGTTGCTGTCGCCGCGCATCTGGTTCCTTGGCGTGCCGGTGCTGGTGGCGATGTTCCTGTGGCGCCCCAGCCCGATCCTGATCCTGGTGGCGCTGCTGGCGGCCCCGCAGTTGCTCAAGGCCTGGCGCTACGATCCGCAGGCCCCGGAGAACCGCGCCTATTACACCATCAGCGCGGAAATGCGCCTGACCTATACGCTGTACTACCTCGGGCTGGTGGCGTTCCTGGCGGTCATGACACATGACCTGCACGGCATGCTGGGCAGCATCCGTGCCGGCAGCATGGCCACCTGACGCCGGCGAAGGCGCCCGAACCCAATTCAACCTGAATACCAAGGCAATGAGAAGCAAATCGTTTTACCTGAAGGGCGCAGTGCTGTTGGCTGTGGCATCCATTCCCGCCATGACGCTGGCGCGCGACTATCGCCAGCCGGGCACGCTCGGCGAAGGCACGCAGGTGCACCGGTTCGTGCTGCGCGATCCGGCTACCGGCCAGGCCATGCCCGAAGCCCGCTACCGGCTGTTCCTGCCCGGCCAGCGGATCGCCGGCGTCTTCCCCAAGTCGAACGAGCAGGACAGCGTGATCTTCGGCGTCACCGACAAGCAGGGCAACACGGTATCCGTGCGCATGCCCAAGCGGCACGCCAAGGAAAAATGGATCCTCAACCCGATCGTCGGCGAAGGCGATTTCGGCGAATCGTTCTCGTTGCACGGCGAGAGCAGCAATGATCCCATAGCAGGCATGACCTACATACTCGACCTCGACGACGGGTACCTGTTCTGCAACCGGACGGATAGCCACGGCTATACCTACTATGCGCAAAGCCACAAGGCACGGACGATCAGCCTCGACTACACGTATACCGGACTGCAAGCGGGCGAATTCGCGTGGTGCAGGCGCGAGTCCGACGCCATCACCGCC
Source organism: Cupriavidus sp. 05N39 (assembly GCF_056397325.1). NCBI lineage: Bacteria > Pseudomonadati > Pseudomonadota > Betaproteobacteria > Burkholderiales > Burkholderiaceae > Cupriavidus > Cupriavidus sp. 05N39. The sequence continues at coordinate 3,333 of NZ_JBFTNE010000092.1, read as the reverse complement.
CTGCCGGCCGGCGCCGGGCCGGCGGCCGTCTTCCGGCAGATGCTGGCAAGCTACGAGGCTGGCAAGAATGAAATCGGCGCGGACTTCCAGGCGCGTATCCGGCGCAAGCTGATCGACCTGTCGATCGCTGGCCGGGACGACAAGCAACTGGACATCGCGCTCGGCCTGGCGCCCCTGCCAAAAGACAGCCTGAACGAGGTCGGCTACGCGCTGGTCGATGCCAACTGGATGGTCGGACGCGGCATGGCGATGATCGACGAGGCCCTCGCCGACGCGCCGGGCAACCCTTACGTGCTGGACAGCAAGGGCTGGGCGCTGTTCCGCCTGGGCCAGCCCGCGCAGGCGCTGACCTACCTCGAACAATCCCTGGCCGCGTATGGCGAAGGCACCGAAGGCAACCTGGGCGCCCGGGTGGAAGGCCTGGCGCACAAGGGCGAGGTGCTGATGCAATTGCAGCGGCAGGACGAAGCGCGCGCCGCCTTTGTCGCGGCGCACGAACTGGCCCCGGACGACGAGAAGCTGCTGCGCACGCTGGCGCGGCTAGAGGTGGCATTGCCGTAACGGCTGCGCACTGGCGGCGGCCGCCTGCGGCTCAGCCCGGCTGGTGTTCCTTGAACCTGGCCAGCGCAATGGCCAGCGCGGCGCTGCCGATGGTCTTGACCAGCGTGGGATGCTGCGCGTAGAAACCGGCGATCTGGTCGATCACGCCCGGATGGGCCTGCTCGGCATRGGCGGCGATCTCCTGCACCTGTGCCGGGGTGAGCTGGCTGGCCTGCGCCGGAGTGACCTGGGTCGCGCCAGGCTGCAGCAGATTGCCCAGCGCACCGCCCGCCGCGCCGGCCAGCGCCGCCGGGCCCAGTGTGGCAAGCAACTGGTTGAGCAGGCCCGCCTGCTGCGCACCGTTGGACTGGCCGAACAGTTCGCCCACCATATTGCCGAAGGCCGGCGTCTGGTCGGAGCGGAAGGCGCCGGCCAGCAATTGGCCGAGCGCGCCCTCAGGCGCGTTCTGCGCGACGTGGTCTACCTGCTGCTCGGGATTACCGCCCAGGGCGGTAGCTGCAGACTGCAAAAAATCCATCAGGCTCATGATCGGGTTCCGTGTTCCGTTGCGGGTGTTGCTTGCTGGTATCTGGCTTTCGGGGCGTGGCGTTGCGGCTCAGCGCTTGCTGATTAGGTGGTAGCCCAGCAACAGGATCACCGCACCCACCACGGCGCCGATAAAGCCGGCGGATTGCCCTGGGCGATACCAGTGCAGGGCCTGCCCGAGAAAGGTCGCGGCCAGCGCGCCGCCGATACCCAGCGCGGAGGTCAGGAAGAACCCGCTAGGGCCATTGCCGGGGGTGATGGCGCGCGCCACAAGCCCGGCCAGGAAGCCGATGAGAATAGTCCAGATCAGGTGCATGGCGTCAGGAGAAATAGGAAAAGGGCGCGCCCCCGGAAGAGCGCGCCCTGAAACGCCGCATTACTGCGCGGCGGACTTGGCCGGCGTGGCGGCCTTGGTGTGCTTGGTGGCTTGTGTCTTGTTGCTCTTGTGCGCGCTCTTTTCCACCTTGGTGGGCGCCTTGGGCGCATCGGCGGCCGGGGCCTGGGCGAAGGCACCGGCAGCGAAGAGTCCGAGGGTCAGGATGGCGAGAACCTTCTTCATGTCTATCTCCAGGTGAGGCGCGCTTCGTTGCGCGTTGCCTGTAAAAACGGGCCGGGGCCTGGGCGTGTTGACAGCCGGTACGCAGCGCCGTGTAACAGTTCGTATCCGGCGCTGCGCCGGCGTACTCGTGCCGGCTTACTCAGGATACTTGCGCCGGAATGCGCAGGGTCTGTCCCGGATAGATCTTGTCGGGATCGCTCAGCATGGGACGGTTGGCCTCGAAGATTTCCGGGTAGCGCGAACCATTGCCTGCCCAGCAGCTTCTCGCCTGCGTCCTTGATGAAATCCAGCACACCCATTGTGTTCTCCGAGCGAGTCAAAAAGATTGGCGGGCAAGGGCTGGCGCCCGGCCCGACAGGTGGGGAGACTAGCGCAAGGGCTCCGCAAAAAGCATGGCAGTGACAATCGTTTGCAATCGGCGCCTGCGGCATAATGCGGGCAGAAAAAGTAATAGCATCGCGAAAAACAACAAGAACACAAACAGGACGACAACCCTCCGATGACCGCTACCGCATCCGGCAAGACCAGGCTCGACTGGACCACGCTTGGCCTGCTGACGTTTCCGCCATTGAGCTGGGCCGGCAACGCCATCGTCGGCCACTACGCCGCCGGCGCCATCCCGCCGATCACGCTGAACTTTGCCCGCTGGGCGATGGCCGGGCTGCTGCTGGCGCCCTACGTATGGCGGAGTGTGCGCGAGCATGCCACGACACTGAAGCGGCACGCCGGCGTGATCGCCGCCATGGGCATGCTCTCCGTCTCCGTATACAACGCCATGCAGTACCTGGCGCTGACCACGTCCTCGCCAATCAATGTCACGCTGATCGGCGCCTCCGCGCCCATCTTCCTGCTGATCATCGGCGCGCTCTTCTTTCACGAACGTGTGCGCGGCTGGCATGTGGCGGGCGCCCTGCTCTGCCTGGCAGGCGTGGGCGTGGTGATGCTGCGCGGGGATCTCGGGCGGCTGGCGCAGCTGGACTTCGTGGCCGGCGACCTGTTCATGCTGGCGGGCACGATTACCTGGAGCGCCTATACGTGGCTGCTGCGCAAGAAGCGTCCGGACTTGCCGCTGGCGGTGCTGTTGTTCGCGCAGATCGTGGCGGGTGTGCTGGCCAGCGTGCCATTCGTGGCGTGGGAGTTGCTGGCCGCGCCGGCGGCGATTCAATGGAATGGGAAGGCGGCCGGCATCTTGCTCTATGTGGCGACGATTCCGTCGCTGCTGGCCTACTTTGCGTGGGACCGGGCGATTGCGCGAGCGGGGGCGCAGTTGCCGGTGTTTTTCTTTACGCTTACGCCTGTGTTTGCCGCGCTGATGTCGACTGCTTTGCTGGGGGACTGGCCGCGGTGGTTTCATGCTGTCGGGCTGGCGGCTATTGTGGCGGGGATTTGGATTGCCAATCGGCGGTGACGGGATTTTAGGGTTTCTGGCTGCTGGCGCAGAGTGGGCGTTTTTTGGCGGGGTTTTATTGCTTCTAGCTGCTGGCGCGGCTGTACGGGGTTGGCCGTTTACGCACACGGAGGTGTCACTTTTCTTTACTCGCCCTCCATGTCAGGATACTTGTCGCCTCCGTTTCCTTAGTGAAGCAAAATGGAGGGCGGTGTGCGAATAGGTGATGACACGATATGCAACCGAGCATCGGGAATGGGTGGTTGAGCAGATGATGCCGCCGCTGAACCGGTCGATAGTG
>NZ_JBFTNE010000091.1:0-27948 GCF_056397325.1 Cupriavidus sp. 05N39 | reverse complement strand
CCTGATGTTCGAAGGCGCGCAGGGCACGCTGCTCGACGTCGACCACGGCACCTATCCGTTCGTCACCTCCAGCAATTGCGTGGCCGGTGCGGCCGCCGCTGGCGCCGGCGTTGGCCCGGGCCGCCTGAACTACATCCTGGGCATTACCAAGGCTTACTGCACCCGCGTGGGTTCGGGCCCGTTCCCCAGCGAGCTGTACGACAATGACAACCCCAAGCGTCAGGATCCGATCGGCGTGCGCCTGGCCAACGTCGGCAAGGAATTCGGCTCGGTCACCGGCCGTCCGCGCCGTACCGGCTGGCTCGATGCCGCCGCGCTCAAGCGTTCGGTGCAGATCAACGGGGTGTCGGGCCTGTGCATGACCAAGCTCGACGTGCTTGATGGCCTCGAAACCCTCAAGCTGTGCGTGGGTTACGAACTGGACGGCAAGACTATCGATATCCTGCCGCGTGGTTCGGATGCCGTGGCGCGCTGCGTACCGGTGTACGAGGAATTCCCCGGCTGGAACGAGTCCACCTTCGGCGTGAAGGCCTGGGATGCGCTGCCGGAACAGGCCCGCACCTACCTCAAGCGCATCGAGGAAGTAGTCGGTATCCCGATCGACATGATCTCGACCGGCCCGGACCGCGACGAAACCATCCTGCTGCGCCACCCGTACGTGGCCTGACGTTGTCTGTGCCCGAAAGGGCGCCGCGCGGCTGACGGGCCGCCGGTACAGGACGGCAAATGCACAAGAGCAAATCGGCCCGCGCAAGCGGGCCGAAACTTTATCGGTCGACAGACCTCAAGCCGAAGAGCCAAGAATAAATCATGACCCTGCCATCGAATGACGAAGAGAACCTGTGGGTCTCCTGGGACGAATACCACAGCCTGATCGCACGGCTGGCGCTGAACGTCCACGAGTCGGGCTGGAAGTTCGACAAGATTCTGTGCCTGGCGCGCGGCGGCCTGCGCGTGGGCGACCAGATGTCACGCATTTTCGACGTGCCTCTGGCCATTCTGGCCACCAGCAGCTATCGCGAAGCGGCTGGCACGCAGCAGGGCGATCTCGACATCGCGCAGTACATCACCATGACCCGGGGCGACCTCTCCGGCAAGATCCTGCTGGTCGATGACCTGGTCGATTCCGGCGTCACGCTGGAGCGCGTGGGCCGCCATTTGCAGGAGCGCTATCCTGCCGTGACGGAAGTCCGCTCGTCGGTGCTGTGGTACAAGGCGTGCTCGAAGGTCAAGCCGGATTACCACGTTACCTTCCTGCCGACGAACCCCTGGATCCACCAGCCGTTCGAGGAGTATGACACGCTGCGCCCGCACAATCTTGCGGCCTGGCTCAAGCGCGGCAAGCATGCTGCTGGCAGCGGTAGCCAGGGCTGAAGCTGCGGACGGCCCCAGCCGCATGGCTGAAATGGCCGCGGCGGCAAAGCAGGGCGGCGGGCGGCGATCAGCCGCCTTTTTTTTCGCTTAGTAGGCCACCGTGTAGCGCTGGCGCGAGTGCGCCGGCTTTTCCACTTCGTCGATCATGGCAATGGCGTAGTCCTCCATCGAGATCCAGCTCTTGCCGCTGGCATCGGATAGCAGCGTTTCCTCACCGACCCGATAGGCACCAGTGCGGGTACCCGGCTCGAACAGCGCGGCGGGGGAGAGAAAGGTCCAGTCCAGTGTGGTCTCGGCACGCAAGGCGTTCAGGAAGTCGCGGCCTGCCAGTGCTTCCGCCTTGTAGGCCTCGGGGAACTGCGGCGTATCGACCAGTTGCACGCCGGGGGCCACATAGAGGCTGCCGGCTCCGCCTACTACCAGCAGACGCGGCACGGCCGCTGCCTTGGCCGCGCCAACAATCTGCGCGGCGCTGGTTTGCAGGAAACGCACGGTGCTGATCGCCACGTCATGGCCGGCGAGGGCACTGGCCAGGGCCTCAGTGTCGGCCACGTCGGCATTGCACGTGGCAAGTCCCTGCCGCGTGGGTAGTTTCTCTGCCTGGCGTGCAATGGCGGTGACGGTGTGGCCGCGGCGCAGCGCTTCGTCGATAAGGCGGGTGCCGACGCGGCCGGTAGCGCCAATGATTGCGATCTTCATGCTCAACTCCTTGCGTGGTTGCTTGGTCAGGCTGCTTCACCGAAGGGTGAGGCCAGCATAGTCAAACCCGTGCCTGGCACGAGTTTCATATCGATATGAAACTATTACGGTTACATATCGGGATAAAAAAATCAGCGCACGCGGCGCTCCGCGGCACGCTCCACATCGGCGAGCATGCCGGCAATCGTGATTTCCGCCAGTGCGCCATCCATCGCGGCCTGCGCGCGGTCGGCGGCTCGCTTCAGCGCCCCGGAGATTTCCCGGCCCACCATGCAGGCCGGGTTGGGCACGCTGTGATGCGGGGCGATCAGCGTTGTCGACTCCACCGCGCGGAATACATCCAGCAGGGTGATCGACCCGGCCGCGCGGGCTAGCGAGGCCCCGCCGTTGCTGCCCATCATGGTACTTACCAGGCCGGCTTCCACCAGTTGACCAACCAGGCGGCGGATCAATGCGGGATTGGTGCCCACGCTGCCCGCGATCAGCGACGACGGCAGGGGGTCGGCCGCGCTGGCCAGCAGGGTCAGGATGTGGACAGCGACGGCGAATCGGCTACTGGTGGTCATGGCGGAAGAGGCAATATGAAACCATGATAGTTACAGATTGGATGACTCGTCAAGCGGCGACCGGGTTGCCGGGACGTCCCGGCAAAGCGCGCACTTGCAATAACTGTGTTGTTTGCGCCGGGAAACGTCAAAAAACACGACATTCAGGGGTCTGGATGGCGGAAGAATGCCGGGATCGCCACTGAAACTGATACACTCACCCGCAGCGCAGCAGTCGGCGCCGTCCGGGCCGCGCCCTGGCAGTTCGTGTGAGCGCCAGGCCGTGTGCGAGTGAATCCGCCTTAACAGGCGAGAATGGATTCCAGGCTCCGGAGCGGCCGCTGTTGCGGCTGTTTTTATCAAGTCGCGCAGTCGCGTCAATATCGAATCGGGAGTGCAAAGTTGCAAGATCAGACGCCGGAAAACAAAAAACCCGCAAGGCTCGAAAGCGCTGCGGGTTTTCCGTTTGATCTGGTGCCCAGGAGAGGACTCGAACCTCCACAGTGTTGCCACCGCTAGGACCTGAACCTAGTGCGTCTACCAATTTCGCCACCTGGGCGGGCGTCGAAACAACCGAAGCGCTCATTATAGCGACCGCAAAACGTTTGTCAAATTATTTCTAGAAAAAATTGAATCAGAATAACTATCCGATCCCTAGTCGGGAAGAAATCCTTGGCGTCCTGAGGACGTCCGGGTCGCCACTGTCGGCTGGCGATATCGCCAAGGCGCTCGCCGTCACGCGCAAGGAACACGACGGCTTCCAGAAACGCCTCGCCGCCATGGAGCGCGACGGGCAGATCGAACTCAACCGCAAGGGCCGCTACGAGCTGGCCCACCAGCCCAACTTCGTGGTCGGCCGGGTGCAAGGCCACCGCGACGGCTTCGGCTTCCTGATCCGCGATGATGGCGATGACGACATCTTCCTGCCGGAGCGCGAGCTGCAGAAGGCCATGCACAACGACCGCGCCCAGGTGCGCGTGATCGGCTACGACCGGCGCGGCCGGCCCGAAGGGCAGATCGTCGAGATCCTCGAGCGTGCCAACCGCTACGTGATCGGTCGCCTGTTGAGCGAGGGCGGCGTGCTGGTGGTGGCGCCCGAAGACAAGCGCATCAGCCAGGACATCCTGATCCCGCCCAAGGCCCAGGGCAAGGCGCAAGTCGGCCAGGTGGTCAGCGTGGAGATCATTGATTACCCCGATCGCTACGTCCAGCCGGTGGGCCGCGTGGTCGAAGTGCTGGGCGACTTTGACGATCCCGGCATGGAAATCGAGATCGCCGTGCGCAAGTACGGTGTGCCGCATGCCTTCTCGGACGCCTGCGCCAAGGAAGCCCTGGCGCTGCCCGACGAGGTGCGCGAAGCCGACCTGGAACACCGCATCGACCTGCGCGACGTGCCGCTGGTGACCATCGACGGCGAAGACGCGCGCGACTTCGACGATGCGGTCTACTGCGARCCSGTCAAGATCGGCCGCGCCAARGGCTGGCGCCTGGTGGTGGCGATTGCCGATGTGTCGCACTACGTGCGCCCGGGCACGCCGCTGGACGCCGATGCGCTGGACCGCGCCACCTCCGTGTATTTCCCGCGGCGCGTGATCCCGATGCTGCCGGAGAAGATCTCCAACGGGCTGTGCTCGCTTAACCCGCAAGTCGACCGTCTGTGCATGGTGTGCGACGCGGTGATTACCGCGAAGGGTGAGCTCAAGGGCTACCAGTTCTATCCCGCCGTGATGCATTCGGCGGCACGTCTGACCTATAACGAGGTCTGGTCGGTGCTGTCCAATACCAAGGGGCCRGAGGCGCACAAGCGTGCCGACCTGGTGCCGCACCTGCAGAACCTGTATGAGCTGTTCCAGGTCCTGCTGAAGGCGCGGCGCGAGCGTGGTGCGATCGACTTCGACACCACCGAGACGTATATCGTGTGCAATGCGCAGGGCAAGATCGAGCAGATCCTGCCACGTACCCGCAACGATGCCCACCGCCTGATCGAGGAATGCATGCTGACCGCCAACGTGTGCGCAGCCGATTTCCTCGAGCGCTTCAAGCATCCCGCGCTGTACCGGATCCACGCCGGCCCGAGCGAGGAAAAGCTGAAGAACCTGCGCGAGTTCCTGCGCTCGGCCGGCCTCTCGCTGGCTGGCGGCGACAAGCCGCAGGCGGCCGATTACGCCGAAGTGATGGACAAGATCAAGAGCCGTCCCGATGCGCCCATGCTGCAGACCATGCTGCTGCGCTCGATGCAGCAGGCGGTCTATAGCCCCGACAATATCGGCCACTTCGGCCTGGCTTATGAGGYCTACGCCCACTTCACCAGTCCGATCCGCCGCTACCCGGATTTGCTGGTGCACCGCGCGATCAAGGCCGTGCTGGCGCATACCAAGTACGTACCGGCATTTGCGCCGGGTACCGCGCTGAACACCGCGATCGCACCCAAGGCGCGCCGCCTGCAAGCCAAGGATGCCGCGGCCAAGGCAGAGCAGACCGCAGCGCGCGCCAAGCGCAATGAAGCCATCTGGGATGAGCTTGGCCTGCATTGCTCGGCCAATGAACGCCGCGCCGACGAAGCCTCGCGCGATGTGGAAGCCTGGCTCAAGTGTTACTTCATGCGTGACAAGCTCGGCAGCGAGTACTCGGGCACCGTCAGCTCCGTTACCTCGTTCGGCATCTTCGTGCAGCTCGATGAGCTCTATGTGGAAGGCCTGGTCCATGTCACCGAGCTGGGCAGCGATTACTTCCAGTACGACGAGGCGCGCAATGAACTGCGCGGCGAGCGTACCGGCATCCGCTACCGCCTGACCGACCGCGTACGCGTGCAGGTTTCGCGCGTGGATCTCGATGCCCGCAAGATCGATTTCCGCCTGGTGCAGGAGCCGTCGGCCAAGAACCTGCGCGCCCGCGTCCCGACCACCGAGGCCGCGCCCAGGGTGCCTGCCGCGCACGCCGTGCCCGCGCGCAAGAAAGGCCGCCAGCTGGCAGCCCTGCTGGGCGGCAGCTCCAAGCCGGAAGAGTCGTTCGACGAAACGCTGGATCGCGTGATCGAAGAGCAATCGGTGTTCGAGGCCGTCATGACGCCGGTCAAGCCGCATGTGGGGCAGGGCGCCAAGGCCGGCGGCAAACCGGCCAAGCGCGCCGCCAAGCCCAAGCCGCAGCACCTGGGCTCGACCCACAAGGCCGGTGCCAAGCCGGCCGGCAAGAGCAGCCGCGCGTCGCGCAAGCGCTGATGGCGGGTAGTTGCCGGGGCAGCGCCAAGCGGCCCCGGCAACTGGCCAAGCCATGGCGGGAATGTACAATCCCGCCATGGCTAAACAAAAACTCCTGATCGGCTTTCACGCCGTCACCGCGCGCCTGCGCCAGGACGCCGCCGGCGTCACCGATGTCTACGTAGAATCCGCGCGGCGTGACCGCCGCATGCAGGATTTCATCCGCCTTGCCGAAAGCCTTAACGTTCGCCTGCACCCGGTGGACGCCGAGCGCCTGCGCGGCATGGCCGGCACCGACCGTCACCAGGGCGTGGTCGCCCGCGCTGAAGACGTGGCGCTGGCCCTTAATCTCGACGAACTGCTGGACGGCATCGAGGGCACGCCCTTGCTGCTGGTGCTGGACGGCGTTACCGATCCGCACAACCTGGGCGCCTGCCTGCGCGTGGCCGACGGCGCCGGCGCGCATGCGGTGATCGCCCCCAAGGACCGCAGCGTGGGCCTGAATACCACGGTGGCCAAGGTGGCCAGCGGCGCGGCGGAAACCGTCCCCTACATCACTGTCACCAACCTGGCGCGCACCCTGCGCGAACTGCAGGAGCGCGGCATCTGGGTGATCGGCACCGCGGACGGCACGGAGAAGACGATCTACGACGTCGACCTCAAGGGCCCGATGGCTCTGGTTATGGGCGCCGAAGGCGAGGGCATGCGCCGCCTCACCCGCGAAACCTGCGACGAACTGGTCGGCATCCCGATGGCTGGTGGCGTGGAAAGCCTGAACGTCTCGGTAGCCAGTGGCGTGTGCCTCTATGAAGCGGTGCGCCAGCGCCGCCTGCCGCGCTGACGGCATGGCGGCGGACCTTGACGCGCAGGCACTGGAAGCCTCGCGCCGCCTGATCGCCGGGGCCGGCAATGTCATGGTGCTGACCGGAGCCGGCGTTTCCGCCGAGTCCGGCGTGCCCACGTTCCGCGATGCCATGACCGGCCTGTGGTCGCGATTCAATCCCGAGGAACTGGCGCAGGAAGATGCCTACCGGCGCCAGCCTGCGCTGGTGTGGGAGTGGTACCTGCACCGGCGCGAGCTGGTGGCGGCAACGCATCCGAACCCGGCGCATTTCGCCATCGCGGCACTCGCGGCACAAAAGGCTGTCACCCTCGTCACGCAGAACGTGGACGGCCTGCACCAGCGTGCCGGCAGCCCCGATGCGATCGAGTTGCATGGCAACCTGTTCGCCAACAAATGGCTGGACGGCTGCGGCCGTTGCGACCCGGCGACCGCCGCGCCCGGCATGCCGCCGCGTTGTGCCATCTGCGGCGCCATGATGCGTCCCGGCGTGGTGTGGTTTGGCGAGGAACTCCCGCGCGTGGCGCGCTATCGTGCAGAGCACGCGGCCGAGAATTGCGACCTTTGCCTGGTGGTGGGCACCTCGGGCCTGGTCTATCCGGCCGCCGGCATGCCCGGTGCCGCCAAGGATCATGGCGCCCACGTCATCGTGGTCAATCCCGAGCCGTCGGCGCTGGACCAGACCGCTGACACCGTGCTGCGGGGACCGGCCGGGGTAGTCTTGCCCTTGCTGTGGGACGGCGCTCCGGCGGCGCCGGCCTGAACCGCTTCGCCGCCTGATTCTCAAAATGCCGCAACCCATCGATACGGCAGCGAGAGCTGCGGGGGACGTGATCGTGGTGGCCGCCCGCATGCAGGATTTCGCCTTGTATCCAGGCCTGCATATCAACTGGTCAGTGCCGCCCGAGCGCCGACCAGCCGGCGTGGCGCCGCTACCCTCAAGCCGTAATCAACGCCTCCAGCTTCACCGCATCCGCGGCAAACGCGCGAATTCCCTCGGCCAGCTTCTCCGTCGCCATCGCATCCTCGTTGAGCTGCCAGCGGAAGGCGGCTTCATCGCACGCGATGCGGGCGATATTGCCGGCCTGCGCCTGGTCGACCGACAGCTTGCGCTCGACCGTCCCTGCGCTGCCGGCCAGCGTTTCCAGCAGGTCCGGGCTGATCGTCAGCAGATCGCATCCAGCCAGCGCCAGGATCTGCTCCGTGCTGCGGAAACTGGCGCCCATCACTTCGGTGGGGTAGCCGAACTTCTTGTAGTAGTCGTAGATCTGGCGCACMGARCGCACGCCGGGATCGTTGTCGCCSGCGTTGGCGGCRGCRTCCCATTTGTCGCCGGCCTGCTTCTTGTGCCAGTCCAGGATGCGGCCGACAAAGGGCGAGATCAGTTGCGCGCCGGCCTCGGCACAGGCGACGGCCTGCGCCAGCGAGAACAGCAGCGTCATGTTGCAGCGGATGCCTTCGCGCTGCAGTACTTCGGCGGCGCGGATGCCTTCCCAGGTGGAAGCGATCTTGATCAGCACCCGTTCGCGGGCGATACCGCGCTGCTCGTACAGCGAGATCAGGTGGCGCGCCTTGGCCACGGTGGCTTCGGTGTTGAAGGACAGGCGGGCGTCGACTTCCGTCGAGACGCGGCCCGGCACGATGGCCAGGATTTCGCAGCCGAAGGCGATCAGCAGGGCATCCATGACCGCGTCGGTGCCTTCATGGCTGCGCACGGCCTTTTCGAGCAGCGGGCGGTACTCGGTCTTCTGGACGGCTTTGAGAATCAGGGAGGGATTGGTGGTGGCGTCTTGCGGCGTGTACTGCTTCATCACCTGGAAATCGCCGGTGTCCGCCACCACGGTGGTGAACTGCTTGAGCTGATCGAGCTGGTTCATGGTCAGTGAGTTGCTTATAAAGGTTTGGTGATGGCGCGGGACCGAAGCGGCAGGTCCCGGACGCCGCGCTGATGCATGCCTCGGGGCATTGTACCGTCGGTACGCGCCAGCACCTGCGATGCCACGGCAATCCGGTACACTATGCGGTTTCCCCCAAAGCAGACGGGCTGTTGTCATGACACAGGATGAACTCAAGGCGCTGGTGGCGCAAGCCGCGGCCGACTATGTCAAGGAGGTAGTGCCGGCGGGTGCGGTGCTGGGCGTGGGCACGGGCTCCACCGCCAACCTTTTTATCGATGCGGTAGCGGCGTTCAAGGAACGGTTCGCTGGCGCGGTTTCCAGCTCCGAGGCTTCCACTCGCCGCTTGCAACAGCACGGCTTCAAGGTGCTGGACCTGAACGAGGTCGACGAGATCCCGGTATATGTGGACGGCGCCGACGAGATCGACGCGAGCGGCGCCATGATCAAGGGCGGCGGCGGCGCGCTGACGCGCGAAAAGATCGTGGCCTCGGTGGCGCAGCGTTTTGTCTGCATCGCCGATGGCAGCAAGCTGGTGAATGTGATGGGCGCATTCCCGCTGCCGGTGGAAGTGATTCCGATGGCACGTGCCGCGGTGGCGCGCAAGCTTGCCACGTTTGGCGGCCAGCCCCGCCTGCGGATGACCAAGGAGGGCGGCATCTACAAGACCGACAACGGCAATGTGATCCTGGACGTCGCAGGCCTGAAGATCACCGATCCGAAGGCGCTGGAAGCGGCCATCGATCATGTGCCCGGCGTGGTCACAGTGGGACTCTTTGCCTTGCGCGGCGCCGACGTGTTGCTGCTTGGCACGCCCGATGGCGTGGCGCGCAGCGATTATTGACCATTGACCGGCCCCGCCGACGGGCCGCCAGCGCATGAAAAAAGGGTGCCGCGAATGGCACCCTTTTTTCTTCCCACCCGGAGGCGCAAGGCCGCGGGCAGGGGAAATCACGCTTGCGGCGGCGGGACGTAGCCCTGTGCCTGGTCGGCGCCTTCGCCGAAGAAGTACTTCTCCGTCTGCTTGAGCAGGTACTGGCGTGCCCGGGCATCGGCCATATTGAGGCGGTTCTCGTTGATCAACATGGTCTGGTGCTTGAGCCAGCCGGCCCAGGCTTCCTTGGACACGCTTTGCCAGATCTTCTTGCCGAGTTCGCCCGGCAGCGGCGGCAGGTCGAGCCCTTCGGCTTCCTTGTTGAGCTTGACGCATTGAACCATGCGGGCCATGGGAACTCCTTGTTATCGTGTGATGTAGCCGGCGCGGCGAGGGAGCCGGCCGTTGCGGTGCCGCTATTGTAACGAAGCGGAGGCCAGCCTTCAGGCTACCCCCACCGCCATCACAGTTTCTTCATCAGCACCATGGACTTGCGCTGCCAGTTGTACAGCTTGCGCTTGTCTTCCGGCAGGTCGTCCACGTTGGCGTGGACAAAGCCGCGTTTGAGGAACCAGTGTTCCGTGCGCGTGGTGAGCACGAACAGGCGGTCCAGGCCGAGACTGCGCGCGCGGCGCTCGATGCGTTTGAGCAGGCGTTCGCCGTCGCCGGTGCCCTGCGCTTCGGAGGACACCGTCAGGCAGGCCATCTCGGCCATGCCCTCGCGCGGGTAAGGGTAGACCGCCGCGCAGCCGAACAGCACGCCGTCGTGCTCGATGACCGAGAAGTTGGCGATGTCGCGCTCGATCAGGTGACGCCCGCGCGGCACCAGCGTGCCGTCCTGCTCCAGCGGCGCGATCAGCTGCAGGATGCCGCCGACGTCGTCCAGCGTGGCTTCGCGCAGGCTTTCCAGGTCGGTGTCGGAGATCATGGTGCCGACGCCGTCGTGCAGGAACAGTTCCAGCAGCACCGAGCCGTCCAGGTGGAAGGGGATCAGGTGGGCGCGCGGCACTCCGCCCTTGAGCGCCTTGACCAGGTGTTCGAGGTAATAAGCGACGTCGGGCGGCAGGTGGTTGTTCTGCAGCCGCTCGATGGCGGTGCGCAGCGACATTTCCGGCATCAGCTTGCCGACCGCGTCCTGCACGCCGGGCACCTCGGTGATAAAGACCAGCTTGTCAGCCTTCAGCGCGATGGCGGTGGCGCTGGCCACGTCTTCCATCGACAAGTTGAAGGCCTGGCCGGTCGGCGAGAAGCCAAGTGGCGAAAGCAGCACGATCTTGCCGTGCGACAGCGACATGCGCACCGACTCCCCGTCGATCTTGCGCACCAGGCCGGTATGCTGGTAGTCCACGCCGTCGACAATGCCCAGCGGGCGCGCGGTAACGAAATTGCCCGAGATCACCGACAGCTGGGCGCCCGCCATGGGCGTATTGGGCAGGCCCTGGCTGAAGGCGGCCTCGATGTCCAGGCGCAGTTCGCCGGCGGCTTCCTTGGCGCATTCGAGCGCGGCGTTGTCGGTGATGCGCACGCCGTCGGTGAATTGCGACTCGACGTGGCGCAGCGCGAGCTGTTCTTCCACCTGCGGGCGCGAACCGTGTACCAGCACGATCTGCATGCCCATGGCGTGCAACAGCGCCACGTCGTTGACCAGCGCATTGAGGATGTTGGCCTTGACCAGTTCGCCGCCGAAGGCGATCACGAAGGTCTTGCCGCGGAAGGCGTGGATATAGGGCGCGACCGCTCGTAGCCAGTCGACGAACTGCTGGTGGTCGGGGCCGCCGCGCTCGACCGGGTCGGCGCAGACAGCAGGCGCGGGTGGCGCGGAAGGGTCCGTGACGGGCAGGGGCTCGTCCTTTTCGGACGGCGCGGGCGCGTCGGCTAGCGTGTCGGTTCTTGCATTCATGCCGCGGATTATAATCCCGGCCAATGTCAGCACAACGCCCCGCCAAACCTTTGTCGCCGGATCGGAAAACCGATGCCGGCCAGCCGGCGCCCAAGGTCGCCCCGTCTCCCGCCCAGCCCGCTAATCAGCCCGCCGCCAGGCAGGCCCGCGCGCCTGCCGTCGCCGCTGCGCCGGTAGCCGGCGAGCGCCAGGAAGGGCGCCGCGAGCAGCGCCCGTCCGGACGGCAGGAGGGGCGCCATCCACCCCAGCCGGCAGGCGGCTCCCCGGCCCAAGCCGGCGCACCCGCCGAACGCCCGCCAGGACAGCCGCGCCAGGACAGGCCCGCCCGTCCGCGTCCCACGAATGGCACGGCCACGCCGCCACGCCCGCCACGGGAAGGCCGCGAGGCCGGCCCGCGCCGCGCCGCGCCGCCCGGAAGCCAGGAGCGTCCGGAGCGTCAGGACAGGGCAGAGCGCCAGGAACGTGCGCCGGGTGAAGCGCGCCGTCCGGTTCGCCAGGCCAATCCGTTGCCGCCCATCAGCTTCCCCGAGGCGCTGCCGGTATCGGCCCGCCGCGAGGAAATCGCGCAAGCGCTGCTGGCCAACCAGGTGGTGATCGTTTCCGGCGAGACCGGCTCCGGCAAGACTACCCAGTTGCCCAAGATCTGCCTGTCGATCGGGCGCGGCCCGGGCGCGGATGGCGGCGGTGGCCTGATCGGCCATACCCAGCCGCGCCGGATCGCGGCCACCTCCACGGCCAAGCGGATCGCGCAGGAGATCGGCACGCCGCTGGGCGAGCATGTGGGCTACCAGGTGCGCTTCAACGACACCATGTCGCCCGGTGCCTCGGTCAAGCTGATGACCGACGGTATCCTGCTGGCCGAGACGCAGACCGATCCGCTGCTGCGGGCCTACGACACCATCATCATCGACGAGGCGCATGAACGCAGCCTCAATATCGATTTCCTGATCGGCTACCTGAAGGAGATCCTGCCGAAGCGGCCTGACCTGAAGCTGATCATCACGTCCGCGACCATCGACGCCAACCGCTTTGCCGAGCATTTCGCACAAGGTGGCAAGCCCGCGCCGGTGATCGAGGTCAGCGGGCGCCTGTATCCGGTTGAGATCCGCTACCGGCCGATCGAGAAGGACAAGCCCGCGCCGGGCGAGGCTGCGCCCAGATCGGCGCAAACGAAGGATCGCGACCTCTTCGACGGCATCGTCGAGGCCGTGGACGAGCTATGCCGTCTCGGGCCGGGCGACGTGCTGGTATTCCTGCCCGGCGAGCGCGAGATCCGCGAGGCGGCGGAAGCGCTGCGCAAGCACCATCCGCCGCATACCGAGATCCTGCCGCTGTTCGCGCGGCTGTCGGTGCAGGAGCAGGAACGCGTGTTCCGGCCCTCCAATGCCCGCCGCATCGTACTGGCGACCAATGTGGCCGAAACCTCGCTGACGGTGCCAGGCATCCGTTATGTGGTCGATACCGGGATGGCGCGAGTCAAACGCTATTCCTACCGCAACAAGGTCGAGCAGTTGCAGATCGAGGCGATTTCGCAGGCTGCGGCCAACCAGCGGGCCGGGCGTTGCGGCCGGGTGGCCGACGGCGTGTGCATCCGGCTGTACGAGGAGGCCGATTTCATCGGCCGCGCACGCTTTACCGATCCGGAAATCCTGCGCTCCTCGCTGGCCGCGGTCATCCTGCGCATGAAGGCGCTGAAGCTGACCGCGATCGAGACCTTCCCCTTTATCGAGCCGCCGCTGGGCCGCGCCATTGCCGACGGCTACCAGTTGCTTCAGGAACTGGGTGCCGTGGAAAGCGTGGGTGACGACGCCAACGCTTTGACCCAGACCGGGCGCCAGCTGGCGCGCCTGCCGCTCGACCCGCGGGTGGCCCGCATGACCCTGGCCGCGCGCGAGCACCATTGCCTGCGCGAGGTGCTGATCATCGCCAGCGCGCTGTCGGTGCAGGACCCGCGCGACCGCCCGCAGGAGGCGCAGGAAGCGGCCGACCAGGCGCACCGCAAGTTCATGGACGAGAAGTCCGAGTTTCTGGGCTGGGTCAAGCTGTGGAAATGGTTCGAGGAGGCGGTGGCGCACAAGAAGACCAACCGCCAGTTGCAGGACCAGTGCCGCGCCAATTTCCTGTCGCATGTGCGCCTGCGCGAATGGCGCGACGTGCATTCGCAGTTGCTGACCACCGTGACGGAGCAGGGCTGGCGCCTCAACGAAAGCGAGCCCACCTATGAACAAGTGCACAAGGCGCTGCTCACCGGCTTGCTGGGCAATGTGGGCTGCAAGCTGGAAGACGCCGACGGCCGCGGGCGCGAGTACCTGGGCGCGCGCGGCATCAAGTTCCATCTGTGGCCCGGCTCGCTGATCGCGCGCAAGGTAGGCCGCTGGGTCATTGGCGCCGAGCTGATCGAGACCAGCCGGCTGTTCGCTCGCACGCTGGCCAGGATCGAGCCGGAATGGCTGGAACAGGTGGGCCGCCATTTGCTCCGCGTGAGCTGGAGCGATCCGCACTGGGAGAAAAAATCCGGCCAGGTGATGGCGATGGAGCGCGCCACGCTGTACGGGCTGGTGGTCTACCAGCACCGGCGCGTGCACTACGGCCCGATGAACCCGCAGGAAGCACGCGAGCTGTTTATCCGCCGCGGGCTGGTGGAGGGCGAGTTCGACACCAAGCTGCCGTTTTTCGCGCATAACCAGCGGCTGACACGCGAGATCGAGAATCTGGAACACAAGTCGCGCCGCCAGGACGTGCTGGTGGACGATGAACTGATTTTTGCGTTCTACGACCGTCTGATCCCCGCGGAGATCCATCAGCAGGCCACGTTCGAGCAGTGGTACCAGAGCGAAAGCGCGCGCGACCGCAAGCTGCTTTACCTGAACCGCGAAGAGCTGATGCGCCACGAGGCTGCCGGCATCACCACGGACCTGTTCCCCAAGGTCATGCCGGTGGCCGGCGTCGATATGTCGCTGACCTATCATTTCGAACCTGGCAGCCATCGCGACGGCGTGACGCTGACCGTGCCGCTGTATGCGCTCAACCAGGTGCGCCCGGAGCGGGCCGACTGGCTGGTGCCGGGCATGGTCAAGGAGAAGGTCCACCTGCTGCTCAAGTCGCTGCCGCAGAAGCTGCGGCGCCATTGCGTGCCGCTGCCGGATTACGCGGCGGGCTTTGTCGATCGCAATCCCTTTGGCGAAGGCGAACTGCTCGACGTGCTGATCGCCGACATCCGCGAGCAGACCGGCACCATGGTCAAGCGCGCGGACTTCAAGCTGGAAACCCTGCCCGCTCACCACGCGATGAATTTCAAGGTGGTGGACGAGCACGGCAGGCAGCTGGACATGGGCCGTAACCTGGCGCAGCTGCGCGCCGAGTTCGGCGGGCAGGCGCAGCAGTCGTTCCAGAACATCGCGGCGCGCGATGTGCCGGCGGCCGAGGCCGGGCAGTACGAAAACCTGACCAGCTGGTCGTTCGGCGAACTGCCTGAGCTGCTGGAGATCCGCAAGGGCAACCAGACGCTGTATGGCTACCCGGCGCTGGTTGACCACACCACCTATTGCGAAGTGGCGGTGTTCGACGATCCGCAGGAGGCGGTGCGCATCCACCACGCCGGGCTGCGCCGCCTGTTCGCGCTGCAATTGCGCGAGCAGGTGAAGTTCCTGGAGAAGAACATCCCCGGCCTGCAGCAGATGGCGATGCAGTACATGACGCTGGGCACGCAGGAAATGCTGCGCGACCAGATCGTGATGCTGGCGCTGGAGCGGGCCTGCCTGCAGGCGCCGCTGCCGCGCAACGAGGCCGAGTTCGCCGCGCGTAAGGAGGAAGGGCGCTCGCGCCTGAACCTGCTCGCGCAGGAAATCGCCCGGCTGGTTGGGGCGGTGCTGGCCGAATACGCGACGCTGCCGCGCAAGCTGATCCAGGCCAAGCCGTTTGCCGCTGCGCATGCCGATATGCAGGCGCAGCTGACGCGGCTGATGGGCAAGAACTTCGTGGCCGATACGCCTTACCAGCAGCTGGTGCATTTCCCGCGCTACCTGAAGGGCATCGCCATGCGCATCGACAAGATCAAGGGCGATCCGGCGCGCGATACGCAGCGCCTGCAGGAAATCACGCCGCTGTTGCAGCAATGGCAGYGCGCCGAGACGCAATTGCGGCAGCAGGGCAGGGGTGTGGAAGACGCCCGGCTGGACGAGTTCCGCTGGATGCTGGAAGAGCTGCGGATCGCGCTCTTCGCGCAGGAATTGCGCACGCCGGTGCCGATGTCGGTGAAGCGGCTGCAAAAGGTGTGGGAGGCCATGCAGCGCTGAAGACCGGGCGCGTCGCCCCGCCCGGGCACTGGTCCGGGCGGAGATTGTGACCAAATGTTAGTTTGTTGCGCTAGGTCATCGGATCACAGTCCGAAAACGTTAGAATGATCGATTAAGTCATTGTTTAACGGTCTTATGCTCGCATTGCGTCGTGTAGTTTCCGGGTTTGCCGCCATCGGCACCCTGGCCCTGGGGATGGTAGCGGCGCCGGCGTTGGCGGAAGTCGTGGTGGTGCTCAATTCGGGTGATGCCACGGTCACGCTGATTGACAAGGACACCCAGAAGGTGCTGGAGACGTTCCCGATCGGGAAGGAGCCGCACCACCTGATCGCCACCCCTGACGACAAGTCGCTGATTGTCGCCAATGCGGTGGGCAACGACCTGGTCTTCCTTGATCCGGTTACCGGCAAGGTCCAGCAGCGCGTTGCCAATATCGACGATCCCTACCAGATCGGCTTCTCGCCCGACCAGAAATGGTTCCTGGCTACCGGCAACCGGCTGGATCGGGTTGATATCTACCGTTGGGACGGCAAGGCGCTGAAGATCGCCAAGCAGTTGCCGCTGGCCAAGACCCCCAGCCATATCGCCTTCACCGACGATAGCCGCATCGCCTTTGTCACGTTGCAGGACTCCAACGAGGTGGTCGCCATCGACCTGCCCACGCAGACCGTGATGTGGCGCATGGATGCCGGTTCCGCACCCGCGGGCGTATGGGTCACGCCGGACCAGAAATACCTGTTGGTAGGCATGACCGGCGCCGACTACGTGGCCGTGATCGACTGGCGTACCCGCACCATGGTCAAGCAGATCCAGACCGGCAAGGGCGCGCACAACTTCCGCGCGGTGGGCGACAAGCGCCATCTGTTCCTGTCCAACCGGGTTTCCGGCACCATCAGCATCATCGACCAGCAGACCCTGACCAAGGTCGGCGACATCACCGGCCTGCCGGCCGGCCCCGACGACATGGAGCTGACGGCCGACGGCAAGACCCTGTGGGTGAGTTTCCGCTGGGCGCGCTCGGTGGGCCTGATCGACGTGGCCAGTCGCAAGCTGGTCAAGACCATCCGCGTGGGCCGTTCGCCCCACGGTATTTATTTCCGTACCCGCGCACCGCTTTATTGAGGGATGGCGGGTAGCCGCGCCACGGGCGGGAACGCCGCGGCCGGCACGGTATCGAAACTAGTATGGCCGCTGCCACTCCAACGCAGTCACAGGAAATCAGGACAGGCATCATGAGCAAGATTTCGCAGCCCTGGCTGCCCGGCGCCCTGGTCCGCGCGGTGGCTGCGGGGCTTGCCGCCACCGGGCTGGCGCTGGCCGCCTCGCCGGCCGGCTCGGCCGAAGCCGGGCAGACCGCGCCACCGGCCTGCCGCGCCGGCACGCTCTACCTGACCTTCGACACCGGCAGCATGAGCCAGGCGGCGCTGATTGCCGACACGCTGCGCCGCCACCATATCAAGGCCACCTTCTTCCTCGCCAACGAGCCTACGATCAACAAGGACAGCTCGCTCGATCCGGGCTGGGCCGCATACTGGAAGACCCTGGCGGCCGATGGCCATGTCTTTGGCAGCCATACCTTCGATCACGTCTACCTGCGCGGCGTGCGCGACGGCAAGGTGAAGATGCGCCCGCAGTTCGGCGCGCATGCGGGGCAGGATGTGGTCATGGACCAGCAGAGCTTCTGCAGCGAACTCAACCGCAGCGCGCAGGCGCTGCGCAGCCTTGCCGGGACCGCCATGTCGCCGCTGTGGCGCGCGCCGGGCGGCCATACCGCACCGCAGACCCTGCAATGGGCCGAGCAGTGCGGTTTCAAGCATGTGGGCTGGGCGCCGGCGGGCTTCCTCGGGGACGAGCTATCTTCCGAGCGTTTTTCCAACCAGGCATTACTGGCGCGCGCGCTGCGCGACCTGCGCGATGGCGACATCGCCATGGCCCATCTTGGCATCTGGTCGCGCAAGGATCCGTGGGCGCCCGGCGTGCTGGAGCCGCTGATCAGCGGCCTGGAGCAGAAGGGCTTCTGCTTTGCGACGCTGCGCGACCATCCGGCCTATCGTGACTGGATACGCGGCCAGGCCGCCACCATGGCCGGGAGACGCTGATGCTCGATGCGCTCAATGCCTGGGTAGGCCAGATCGAGGCCACGCTGTTCCAGGATGTGATCCTGCCCGTGGTCTACCAACTCGGCTTCGGCGGTTATGCCGAGGACGCCTTCACCGGCACCGAATGGCTGCTTGTGGGGCTGGTGCAGATCGCAGTGATGGTGCTGATTCTCGGGCCGCTGGAAAAGCTGCGCCCGGTCGAGGCCGTCACGGATCGCGCAGCGATCCGCACGGATATCCTCTATACCGTGGTGCATCGCCTTGGCCTGTTCCGGCTCGCCATGTTCTTCCTGCTCGGGCCGCTGATGGACGGGTTGGAAGGACATCTGCGGCTGCTTGGCTGGCAGCGCGTGAATGTGGAAGACTGGTGGCCGGCGGTGACCTCGATCCCGCTGGTCAGCTTCTTCATTTACCTGCTGCTGTTCGACCTGCTCGACTACTGGTACCACCGGCTCTCGCATACCTACCGGTGGTGGTGGAGCCTGCATGCCGTGCATCACAGCCAGCGCCAGATGACGCTGTGGAGCGACAACCGCAACCACCTGCTCGACGACATGCTGCGCGACGTGGTGTTCGCCGTGGCCGCGCTGGCGGTGGGCGTCGAGCCATCGCAGTACGTACTGCTGGTGGCGCTGTCGCAACTGCTGCAAAGTTTGCAGCATGCCAACCTGCGCCTGCACTTTGGCCCCCTGGGCGAGCGGTTGCTGGTCTCGCCGCGCTTTCACCGCATGCATCATGCGGTGGGTCTCGGGCACGAGGCAATCGGCCGGCCCACCCGGCTGGGCGGATGCAACTACGGCGTGATCTTCCCCTGGTGGGACATGCTGTTTCGCACCGCCGTATTCACCGACGCCTATTACCCCACCGGCATCCGCGACCAGATGCCGCCGCCGGCAGGCAAGGGACGCAACTACGGCACCGGTTTGCTGTCCCAGCAGTGGTACGGCATCAAGCGCCTGCTGCGGCGCGGCTGACGCGCCTGGCCGCCTGAGCGGCGGCCAGGTGGCGCCATCCCCCCCGCCTGCCGTATCGGCGGCGCCGGGCTGTCAAGCAGCGGCCGCGCACGCGTCCCCCGCGACACTTATGACGTGTGCTAGTCTATTTGTCCCCGCCTTTGTGGAAACCCAATTCACTGCATGAACGATATTTTCCGCGCGCTTGGCCGTGCCCTGATCAGCCAGTTGCATCCGCGCATGCTGATGCTCACCGTCATTCCTTTCCTGCTCGCCACCGGGCTGTGGGGTGGCCTGCTGCTGTGGGGATGGGAGCCGATCATGACGGCCGCGCGCGGCGTGCTGGAAGCCTCGGTGCTGACCAGCTGGATCTACGGCGCGCTCGACTGGTTCGGCCTGCAGTCCCTGCGCACGGTGGTGGCGCCGCTGTTCGTGATCGCGCTGATGATCCCGCTGGTGATCGCCTCCATGCTGGTGTTTATCAGCCTGTTCTCGGTGCCGGCGGCGGTGCGGCACCTGGAGCGCAGCTATCCGGACCTCGTCAAGTCCAGGGGCGGCAGCATGTTGGGCAGCGTGTTCCACGCACTGGGCAGCACCATGGTGTTCCTGCTGCTGGCGCTGGTGACGTTGCCTCTGTGGCTGATTCCGCCGTTCTTCGCGCTGATTCCGCCGTTGCTGTGGGGCTGGCTGACCTACCGCGTGATGACCTACGATGCGCTGGCCCAGCATGCCACCGCGGAGGAGCGCAAGACGCTGATGAAGCGCCACCGCGGGGCCTTGCTCACCATTGGCGTGGCAGTGGGCCTGCTGGGCTCGGCGCCGACGCTGATCTGGGTGTTTTCGGCGGCGCTGATTTTTCTCTTTCCGTTCGTACTGGCCGCCACGCTTTGGCTCTACGTGCTGATTTTTATCTTCTCGGCGCTGTGGTTCGGCCATTTCTGCCTGCGCGCGCTGGAGCAGTTGCGTGTCGAACGCGCGGCCGCGGCCGCAGCGGCCGCGCCGGTAGTGGACGTTATCGATCTCGCGCCGTCGGATGTGCGGCGCCTTGAACAATCCTGAAGCGAGGGCATCATGGGTTTCGGCCTGATCGTCATTGGTGACGAGATTTTGTCGGGGCGGCGTGAAGACAAGCATATGCGCCGTGCCATCGAACTGCTGGCGGCGCGCGGGCTGGCGCTGGACTGGGCGGAGTACGTGGGCGACGAACGCGCACGCATTACCGCGACGCTGCGCCGTACCTTCGCCGGCGACGATGTGGTGTTCTGCACCGGCGGCATTGGCGCGACCCCGGACGATCACACCAGGCAGTGCGCGGCGGCTGCGCTGGGGGTGCCGCTTGAGTTGCATCCCGAGGCGCGGGAACTGATCGCGCAGCGCATTGCCGAGACGGCGGCTGGCGATGCGGTCAAGGCCGACCTGAACCTGCCGGAAAACCAGCATCGCTTCAAGATGGGCGAATTCCCCGCCGGGGCGCGCATCATCCCGAACAGCTACAACCGCATCCCCGGATTCTCGGTGGCCGACCATCACTTCATGCCGGGCTTCCCGGTGATGGCGTGGCCGATGATGGAATGGGTGCTGGACCACTACTATCCGCACCTGTTCCATCTGGCGGTGCAGGTGGAGCGCTCCTTCCTGGTGTTCGAGGCGCCGGAGTCCACGCTGACGCCGCTGATGGAGCGGGTCGAGGCCGCGTTCGACGGCATCCGCGTGTTCAGCCTGCCGTCGGTGGGAGATGCCAAGCGCGGCGAACTTTATGCGCGCCGCCATATTGACCTGGGCGTCAAGGGCCCGGCCGATCAGGTCGAGCCGGCCTATGCCATGCTGCGCGAAGGTGTGCGGGCGATGGGCTTCGAACTGGTGGAAGTGGCAGCGCGGAGGCCAGGCGATCCGGCGGGGGACTGAACCGCCAAGCGCCGGGGAAATGAAAAACGGGACAGCCAGGCTGTCCCGTTTTGCTTGGGGCGCGGGCGTGCCGCCGCTTCAGGCGCCATGCCAGGGAAGGCCCCGGAAGCACCAGCCTTCCACCGTCTTGCGGTGATGGTGTTCATCGCGGCTGCCTTCGAAACCTTCCAGCACATCCATCGCGTACTGGTAGCCAGCCTCCGTGGCGACGCGGGCGGCATGCTTGGAGCGCGCCGCGCTGCGGCACAGGAACAGCACGGGCACGTCGGCGGGCACGCGGGCCTTCAGCTGGGCGATGAACGCAGCATTCTGCGCGCCGCCCGGATAGCTGCTCCATTCCACATGCGCCGCCTGGGCTTCCGGCAGGTCCGGCGCGCCGATCCAGTCCAGTTCGGCCTGCGTGCGCACATCCACCATCACGGCAGTGGGGTCGCCCTGCAGCAAGGCGAAGGCTTCCTGCGGGGAGAGGGCGCCGAAGTAGGGCAGTTGGTTTTGCTGCTGGCGCTGCCGCGCCGCTTGGAGGAGTTCGTCTCGGGTGGTCATCTGGGTGACAAAATCGATGGGTGGAATGGCGTCAAGGGGAGCCCGGCAAGTATTCTAGCGCGCCGGGAGTGCGTGCCGGTGCGTTTGGCGGGGAACGGTATAGACTTCCGCCGGGACAACGGGAATACCGGCGGCATGGCGTCCGCACCGGGTACTTCTGCACCGCAAGCAGGCAAGACTGCCCCGCTCGCGCCAAAATGAACTAATCTGGTGCGTGAGCACGGAAACGGTGCAAATTGGCGTGCAAATGCACCATTAAGGTGTTTTTGTTTGCGGCGGTCGCGGAGCCTTGCCGCAGCGGGCGCGACCGACGAGGCAGCAGAATTGTGGTGTATGTCATATGCTGCACCCGGAACGCGCCGCAGGCCCTGAATCGCGCCGCGCAGCTGCACTTTTTTCGGGAACGCAGGGGTGACAAGGGGGTTGCCTTGGCACGCTTTCTGCTAACATTCCTCGTCCCTTTCGTGGCCGATCTTTATCCTGCCCCCAACGCCTTCCAGGCGTAGCGCTGTAGAGATCGACGCAAGAATGGCTTTATAGACTTCAGCCGAATTTCCAGGAGATAGGCATGGCCCACAGCGTTGCAGATGTGATGAAGCTTGTGAAGGAAAACGACGTCAAGTTCGTCGATTTCCGTTTCACCGATACCAAAGGCAAAGAGCAACACGTGTCGGTACCCGTGTCGCACTTCGACGAAGACAAGTTTGAAAGCGGCCACGCTTTCGACGGCTCGTCGATCGCCGGCTGGAAGGGTATCGAGGCTTCGGACATGCTGCTGATGCCGGATCCGAACACCGCCAACGTCGATCCGTTTTACGAAGAACCCACCCTGATCCTGACCTGCGACGTGGTTGAACCGTCGGACGGCAAGGGTTATGACCGCGACCCGCGTTCCATCGCCAAGCGCGCCGAGGCTTACCTGAAGAGCACGGGCCTGGGCGACACCGCCTTCTTCGGTCCGGAACCCGAATTCTTCATYTTCGACGGCGTGACCTGGAACRTCGACATGCAGGGYTGYTCSGTSAAGATYCASTCSGARGAAGCMCCGTGGTCGTCGGGCAAGGAATTCGAGCACGGCAACAGCGGTCACCGTCCGGGCAAGAAGGGCGGCTACTTCCCGGTCGCCCCGATCGACACGTTCCAGGATATCCGTTCGGAAATGTGCCTGATCCTGGAATCGCTGGGCATCCCCGTGGAAGTCCACCACCACGAAGTTGCCGGCCAGGGCCAGAACGAAATCGGCACCAAGTTCAGCACGCTGGTGCAGCGCGCCGACTG
The DNA here is from genome assembly GCF_056397325.1 of Cupriavidus sp. 05N39. Lineage (NCBI taxonomy): Bacteria > Pseudomonadati > Pseudomonadota > Betaproteobacteria > Burkholderiales > Burkholderiaceae > Cupriavidus > Cupriavidus sp. 05N39. Next base: position 5,550 of record NZ_JBFTNE010000091.1, on the reverse strand, counting down.
GACCCAGCTGCAAAAGTATGTGATCCAGAACGTCGCCCACACCTACGGCAAGACCGCCACCTTCATGCCGAAGCCGGTCGTTGGCGACAACGGCTCGGGCATGCACGTGCACCAGTCCGTATGGAAGGACGGCCAGAACCTGTTCGCGGGCAACGGCTACGCCGGCCTGTCGGAATTCGCCCTGTACTACATCGGCGGCATCATCAAGCACGCTCGCGCGCTGAACGCCCTGACCAATCCGGGCACGAATTCGTACAAGCGTCTGGTGCCGGGCTTCGAGGCACCGGTCAAGCTGGCGTACTCGGCTCGCAACCGTTCGGCTTCGATCCGCATTCCGTACGTTGCCAATCCGAAGGGCCGCCGTATCGAGACCCGCTTCCCGGATCCGCTGATGAACCCGTACCTGGGCTTCTCGGCACTGCTGATGGCCGGCCTGGATGGCGTGCAGAACAAGATCCACCCGGGCGAAGCTGCCGACAAGAACCTGTACGACCTGCCGCCGGAAGAGGATGCAAAGATCCCGACCGTGTGCTCCAGCCTCGACCAGGCCCTGGAATACCTCGACAATGACCGCGAGTTCCTGACGCGCGGCGGCGTCTTCTCCAACTCCATGATCGATGCCTACATCGAACTGAAGATGGAAGAAGTGACCCGCTTCCGCATGACGACTCACCCGATCGAGTTCGACATGTACTACTCGCTGTAAGGCGAGGCGTTGCCAGGTTGTGACCGGGCAACAGTTGCACCAGGAAGGGGCGGCTTCGGCTGTCCCTTTTTGTTTTGTTCGCTGGTTTGATCGCTAGAATGGGGCTCCTTTCCCACCATCCCTGCTGATGTCAATGGACGCGCTCGAATTCCCGCCCCCCTCGCTCCACCCGGTGCACCGCTTCGGTGCCCGCATGCACGCATCGGCAGCCGTTTGCGCCATGCTGGCGCTGGCCCTGCTGTGCTGGAGCCGCCCGGCCCCGGCCCAGTCGGAAATCTATGTCTGCACCGGCCCCAACGGGGTGCCGGAATACCGGAACGGCAACGGCGGCAAGGGCTGCAAGCGGCTCAGCCTGCCCGAGGTGATGACCGTGCCGGGCGGGCGCGTGAATGCCCCTGCGGCGGGCAAGGGCGCCGGCCCTGCCGTGGCGCCCGCGGCGTTTCCGCGAGTCGACAGCGCGACCCAGAAAAGCCGCGATGGCGAGCGCCGCGCCGTACTCGACCAGGAGCTGCAAAGCGAAGAGGCCAAGCTGGCCGCGCTGCGCGCCGAGTACAACAACGGCCAGCCCGAGCGCCAGGGCAATGAACGCAACTACCAGAGGTATCTCGACCGCACCGCCGCGCTACGCGACGACATTGCGCGCGGTGAGGCCAATGCCGCTTCACTGCGGCGCGAACTCTCCAACTTGAAGGACTAGTGTCATGCGCCGCCTGATTCGCAGCGTCTCGCGCAAGGTAGCCTCGGCCGGAGCCGGTACCCCGCCCGAAGGAGAGGCCGTGGTGCTGCCCCTGGGCGATGTGTCCTACCACCAGGGGCTGGACGTCGTGGCCAACCCCGTGTTGCTGGTGCGCCAGCCCGGCCTGCGCATCGTCTATGCCAATCCCGCGGCCGAGGCGAGTTTCGCGGTGTCGCGCAAGGCCATGGTGGAGCTGTCGCTCGCGGACCTGTTTGGTAGCTCGGAAGAGCTGGCCAGCATGATAGAGACCGTGATTTCGCGGCAGTTCGATGCCCGCCGGCAAGACGTGGTGCTGCATCCGCCGTTGCAGGAGCCCATGCACGCCCATGTCGTCATCGGGGCGCTGGACGCCAATTCCGACGCCGTGGTGGTGGAGGTGCTGCCCAACGAGCAAAAGGTGCGCAGCGACCGCGAGGAGCGCATCCTCGACCTGACCTCGGCCAACAAGGAATTGATCCGCAATCTCGCCCACGAGATCAAGAACCCGCTGGGCGGCATCCGCGGCGCGGCGCAACTGCTTGAGTTCGAGTTGCCCGATCGTTCGCTGCGCGAATACACGCAGGTCATCATCAAGGAGTCGGATCGCCTGCAGACTTTGGTGGACCGCCTGCTGGAGCCGCACCGCCATCCGCATATCGTGTCCGACCTCAATATCCACGAGGTGCTGGAGCGCGTGCGCTCGGTGGTGCTGGCCGAATTCCCCTCCGGGCTGGATATCGTGCGCGACTACGACGCGAGCCTGCCCGACTTGCGCGGCGACATGGAACAGTTGATCCAGGCCGTGCTCAACATCGTCCACAACGCCGCCCAGGCGCTCGCCGAGCGCGTCGCGCGCGGCGATGCGCAGATCATCCTGCGTACCAGGGTGGCCCGCCAGGTAACAATTGCCAAGCGTTTGTTCAAGCTGGCATTGGACTTGCATGTCATCGATAACGGTCCGGGCATCCCCGAGGATATTCGCRAACGCATCTTCTACCCGCTGGTGTCGGGTAGGGATGGCGGCAGCGGCCTCGGTCTCACACTCGCTCAAACCTTCGTGCAGCAGCACGAGGGCTTGATCGAATGTGAGAGCCGGCCCGGCTGTACCGACTTCCGTATCCTGCTGCCCCTGCATTGAGCGCATCGGCGACAGCAATTGGAACTGCCCCAATGATTGCTGCCGACCGGCTTGCCGGCGGTGTGCGGCCAGGTTCACGGAAGACCAAATGACACCGAGCAGACAAGCGACGCACATGAAGCCGATCTGGATAGTCGACGACGATCAATCAATCCGCTGGGTCCTGGAAAAGGCCCTCGCCCGTGAAAGCCTGCTTTCGCGCAGCTTCACCAACGTGCGCGACGTACTGGCCGCGCTGGAAGATGACGAGCCGCAAGTCCTGATCTCCGACATCCGCATGCCGGGAGGCTCGGGCCTGGATTTGCTGCAAGCGCTCAAGGCCCGGCACCCGGGGCTGCCCGTCATCGTGATGACGGCCTACTCCGACCTGGACAGCGCGGTAGCCGCTTTCCAGGGCGGGGCCTTCGAGTATCTGGCCAAGCCGTTCGACGTCGACAAGGCGGTCGAGCTGATCCGCCGCGCGCTGCAGGAAAGCCTGCGCGAGGAGGAGCTGGAAGACCGCCTGGTCGACGCGCCCGAGATTCTCGGGCAGGCGCCGGCCATGCAGGATGTGTTCCGCGCCATCGGCCGCCTGTCGCAGTCGAACGTGACGGTGCTGATCACCGGTGAGTCCGGCACCGGCAAGGAACTGGTGGCGCAGGCGCTGCACAAGCACAGCCCGCGCGCCAATGGGCCCTTTATCGCGCTCAATACCGCGGCCATCCCCAAGGATCTGCTCGAGTCGGAATTGTTCGGCCATGAGCGCGGCGCCTTCACCGGCGCGCAGACCATGCGCCGCGGCCGCTTCGAGCAGGCCGAGGGCGGCACGCTGTTCCTCGACGAAATCGGCGATATGCCGTTCGACCTGCAAACGCGCCTGCTGCGTGTGCTGTCGGATGGCAACTTCTACCGCGTGGGGGGGCACAATCCGCTGCGCGCCAATGTGCGCGTGATTGCCGCCACCCACCAGAACCTGGAAACGCGCGTCAAGGAAGGGCTGTTCCGCGAGGATTTGTTCCACCGCCTCAACGTGATCCGGCTGCGCCTGCCACCGCTGCGCGAGCGGCCGGAAGACATTACGCTGCTGGCCCGTCATTTCCTGCAGAAGAGCGCCAAGGAACTAGGCGTCGAGCCCAAGCGCATGTCGGACGAGGCCCTGGTCTATGTCAGCACGCTGCCATTCCCCGGCAACGTCCGCCAGCTCGAGAACCTGTGCAACTGGCTGACCGTGATGGCGCCGGCGCAGACCATCGAGGTCAAGGACATGCCGCGCGAGATGATCGGCACGGGCACGCCGCAGGGCAGCCATGCCGGTGTGCCGCGCATGGCGGAGCCACGCGCCGAGGGCAGGGCGGACGACGCCGAGGGCCACGACGCCGTCGACTATGGCGCCGCGCCTGCCGGCATGGGCGCGGAGGCCGATTCCGCGCAGGCCTACGCGAACCGCACTGCTGCCGCGAGCGCGATTGCCGGCTGGGAGCACCTGCTGGCAGGGGAGGCCCGCGCCATGCTGGAGTCTGGCCAGCCGGAGGTGATGGATGCGCTCACGCGGCGCTTCGAGAAGGCGGTGCTGGAGGCGGCCCTGGGCGTGACGCGTGGGCGCCGTGTCGAGGCGGCAACCCGCCTGGGCATCGGCCGCAACACCATTACCCGCAAGCTGCAGGAACTGGGCTTCGATTGAAGCAGGTAGTGGGTTGCTGCGGGGCACAAAAAAACAGCCGGGCTTGTCCCGGCTGTTTTTTTTGATGGTGGCTTGCCGCCGTCGCCTTTCGTCGCCGCGCTCAGTCGCGCGCGGCCAGCAGCAACGCTGCCATCTCGGCAAAACCCTCGCCGCAAGCCGCCTCGGTAATGTAGGCGGGCTTGGCCGGCAGTTGCGGCAGGATGTCGCGGATATTGGCGACCCCGACCGACAAGGGGAAATGGGCGAACATGCTCGCATCGTTGGCCGAGTCGCCGATAAACAGCCACTCGTCGCGTTCGGCATCGAGGTCGGCGCCCAGCAATTCCGCAGCGCACAACTGGCTCATGCTCAGCTTGTCGTGCTCCCCGAACCATCCATTGACATGGATCGAACTGACGGTAGCGGTCATGCCGGCTTCGCGCATCAGGCTGACAACGCGGTCGACCGCTGCCGGGGGTAGTGGCGCCACGTCCTCGGCATGGTCGATGGCCAGGTCGGCGGCGTGCCAGGCCTGGTCGGAGGCCAGCGCGCAGCCCGGCACCTCTTGCACGATGCGTGCGCCCAGGGCATGGATGCGCGCCAGGTTATCGGCCCGGGTAGCGGAGTCGTCCAGGTAGCGGGTCACGAGCTTCCCCGCGCGCAGGTGGGAGTAAAAGGCACCGTTTTCGCCAATGATGGCGTCCACTGGCCAGAGCCGGGTCAGGATCTCGGCCCAGGCAATGCAGCGGCCGGTCACCGGGATGACATGGAGGCCGGCTCGCTTGAGCTGGTCCAGCGCAAGGTAGGTGGCCGCCGGCAGCCTGCCGTCGGTGGTGATGGTGCCGTCGATATCGGTCAGTACGCCGCGAACGCGGCGCAGCGCCGGAGCGGGAAGGGTGTGGATGGCTTGCATAGCGCAAGATTTTACCCTGTCAAGCTGTCGATAAATCGTTGTCATATTATTGTAATTTAGTAGAAATGCCCGGTTTTCCAATCCGACACGGCGGGGTAACATCCGGCTGTCACAAAAACTGCATACAGTCGGACGATTTTTGTCCGTACTGAGAAAACAAAACTAGGAGCTGTCGATGACCTTCCAACGTACCGTGCTGAAGATTGCGGCCTTTGCCGCGCTGGCCGGGGCCGGGACCGCCCACGCCGCTGTGGAGATCCAATGGTGGCATGCCATGCAGGGCGCGCTGAATGACAAGGTGAACGAGATCGCCGACAAGTTCAACGCCAGCCAGTCCGACTACAAGATCGTGCCGGTCAATAAAGGCAACTACGACGAGACCATGGCAGCGGGCATCGCCGCCTTCCGCGCCGGTACGCAGCCTGCCATCCTGCAGGTC